>JBHEMF010000021.1:0-12481 GCA_046352665.1 Thermoplasmatota archaeon | reverse complement strand
GGACAAGCCCGCGGGACGAAAACTCGACGTCGGGAATTTTCTGAGAGGGGAACTCCTCCCGTTGCGCGCGCTTCCCGGCGTGACGCTGGCGCGTGCGCTCGATGCCGGCGTCATGCAGGACCACGACCTCGCCGTCGGACGTCGTGCGCAGGTCCATCTCGATGGCCGGGAAACCGGCCGCCACGGCGGCGCCGAAGGCCGCGAGCGTGTTCTCCGCCTTCTCCGCCGAGAGTCCGCGGTGGGCGCAGGCGAACGGCGCGGAGGGGGCCACGGCCAGCGCGACCGGGGGGAGGGACTTGACGGTTTGCGTTCGACCACCTTAACCACTGAAGACACTCAACCCACTGAAACGGTCCAGCGCCAGGCTTCTGGCTTGCTTGGGGGTAGTGAGGGTGGTACGCGGGGCGGTTTTTCAGTGCGGTCAGTGGGTTCAGTGGTTGGGCCGGGCGAGGGTTTGGCTGGACCGGTTCGATGCAGCGTTGCCTCCGCGGCCCAAAACATTAAGGGAGCGCGGCATTGGGCGTGCCACCTAGCCTCTCCTGGTGCCCCATGACGCCGACCGCTCCCAAGCCCCCCCAGGCGCCCACGCGTGGCCTCGAAGGCATCGTCGCTGCCCAGTCCTCGATCTGCTTCATCGACGGCGAGAAGGGCATCCTCTCCTACCGCGGCTACGACATCAACGAGCTCGCCCCCAACGCGACGTTCGAGGAGGTCGTGTTCCTCCTTTGGGAAGGGCACCTGCCGGACCGCGAGGAGCTGGAAGCGTTCCGGGCCAAGCTCGCCGCCAACCGGGAGCTCCCCGCTATCGCCCTCAAGGTCCTGAAGGACGTGAACCACGCCATGGGGCCGATGGATGCGCTGCGCACCACCGTCTCGGCCCTCGGCGCCGGCCGCAGCGACGCCGACAAGTACACCGTGGACATCGACCTGCAGAAGGCCATCGAGACCACGGCGCAGGTGGCGACGATCGTCGCGTACTACCACCGCCTGCGCATGGGCAAGCCCCTCGTCCACCCCGACCCGAAGCTCGGCCACGCCGCGAACTTCCTCTACATGCTAAACGGCGAGAAGCCGACACCCGCCGCCGAGCGCGCCTTCGACGTCGCCTTGGTACTTCACGCCGACCACGACCTGAACGCGAGCACCTTCTCGGCCCGCGTCACCGCGGCAACGCTTGCGGACTACCACAGCGCCATCACGTCCGCCGTAGGTACCCTGAAGGGGCCGCTGCACGGCGGCGCCAACATCGAGGTCATGAAGGTCCTCCTCGAGATCGAGGCGTCGCACGTGGACCCCGAGGACTGGGTGAGGCACCAGCTTGCCAAGAAGCGGAAGATCCCGGGCTTCGGCCACCGCGTGTACAAGACCCTGGACCCGCGCGCCATCCACCTCGCCAAGCTGTCCAAGTCGCTCGGCGAGCAGGCGAAGAACTCGCAGTGGTACGAGATGAGCCTCGCCCTGCAGAAGGCGATGAAGGCCGAGAAGGACATCGACGCCAACGTGGACTTCTTCTCCGCGTCCTCGTACTACGTCATGGGCATCCCGCTGGACCTCTACACGCCCATCTTCGCGGTGAGCCGTGTCGCCGGCTGGTCGGCGCACATCCTGGAGCAGCACGGCGACAACCGCCTCATCCGGCCCCTCTCCGAATACACCGGCGAACTTGGCAAGAAATGGATCCCCATGTCCAAGCGCGGTGCCGCCCAGCCGGAAAAGGCGAAACTCGAAGCCCGCGCCAAGGCCTAGGGCCGGAGATATCTCCGCTGCCGGGGCAACGGAAATCACGGAAGTCACGGAAACGGGAATTGGTTTCTGGTCTCGGCGAGTGAGCCACGGAAGGCACGGAAACGGATCTGGTTTTTCCGGGCGTTTCGGGATTTCCGTGGCTGGGCGCGTCACGCCATCCGTGTGGCGACCTGCACCGACTCGCCTCGGCACGGCAGCCAGGGCGAGGGCGAGGCAAGTCCGAGGCCCGTGAGCTGGACCTCGGGCAGGCCGCCGAACTGGCGGAACTCGATGGCTCCCTCGCATTGGCGCTTCACCAGTTGCAACTCCAACGGAGTGTGGGCGCCGGCCTCGAGGAGGACCATCGTGGTGGCACCCTCGCGCCGCAATTCGGCAACGAGGCGCATGAGCATGGAGAGCGCCATGGTGAAGCCGGAAAGGGCTGCCACGGTGGAGAAGGAATCGACCACGACCCGGCGCCGGTCGCTGGGCAGCGCATCGCAGGCAGCCCGTACGGCGGCAAGCGTGTGCTCGGGCGGCGGGAGTGCCGCCGTCGCGGCGGCGAAGAGGTCGATGAAGCAGGCGAGCCCCTTGCGCTCGTCGGGGACGCGCGCGGAGAGGTGGGCCACCGATTGGCGCCAGTGCGCGACGTCGCCATCGGTGAGCACCACGAGTGCTGGGCTGCTGGCCGCGATCCCGGCCGCAAGGAATTGGCACGCAAGGCCGCGCTTGCCGCCGAACGGGGGTCCGACGACGGCGACGGCACTTCCGGCCGGCAGGCCGCCCCCGAGGAACTCGTCCACGGCGCGGATCCCGACCGCGAACCGGGCGCGGACGGCCTGGACGGCGTCGAGGCTCGGCTTCGACCAGAGAGGCGGCTGGGCGTCGGGCCGGCGCTCGGGGTAGGACATGGTCGGGAAGGCGACGAACTCGGAGGCCTCGTCGCGGTGGCGCAGGCGGCGCTCCATGGGCTCCACGTTGGGGAAAACGGCAAGGTCCTGCATGGAGCTTCCAAGGCGAGTTTGCCTGGCCTGCCGCCAGGAGGACTCGTTGGTTTCGGCAGGAATGCCCCACCTGAAAAGGGTTATGCCTTGATCGCGCTCGCACCGGGTTTTGGCTTGTTTTGGAGGGGTTGGCCTTCCGTCCTGGAACAGTCGCACGGGCAGTTCACGCGCTGCCAATGATGCTGGGAAGCGCCGCCGGCGTCCCTCAAGCCCACGCCCGAGGAAGGGCACGGAGGGATCTGGCCTTCGCGGCGATGGCCGCCCCCGCCGATGCCTTCTTGGCGCCGCCGGGGCTCTCCTGGAGCATGGGAGAGGCCGCCGCCGTCGAGCCGCAGGCGTTCGCCGACGCTCGGCAGAAGTGGGAGCAGACCACCCTGCGCAAGGCGCTTGCCAAGGCGCCGGAGCGGAAGCCAGCGTTCACGACCCTGTCGGACCAGAAAGTGGAGCGGCTCTACGACCGCCACGAGCTTGCGAAGGCCGGCTTCGACCCCGAGCGCGACCTGGGCTACCCGGGCGATTTCCCCTTCACGCGCGGCGTCCAGCCGACCATGTACCGGGGCAAGCTCTGGACGATGCGGCAGTTCGCAGGCTTCGGTACTGCCCACGAGACGAATGCCCGGTTCAAGTACCTCCTCGCGCACGGCACGACCGGCCTCTCCACGGCGTTCGACTTCCCGACGCTGCAGGGCTTCGACTCCGACCACGAGTTCGCCCAAGGCGAGGTCGGCAAGGTCGGTGTGGCCATCGACTCGCAACGCGACATGGAGACGCTCTTCTCCGGCATCCCCCTCGAGGACGTCTCGGTCTCGATGACGATCAATGGCCCGGCGCCCATCGTCTGGGCGTTCTTCCTCGGCGCCGCCGAGAGGCAAGGCGTCCCGTCCGCCCAGGTCTCCGGCACCATCCAGAACGACATCCTGAAGGAGTACCAGGCGCAGAAGATGTTCATCTTCCCGCCCGAGCCGAGCCTGGAGCTCGTCCTGGACACCTTCGAGTGGGGCTCGAAGAACGCGCCGCGCTTCAACACCGTCTCCATCTCCGGCTACCACATCCGCGAGGCCGGCAGCACCGCCGTGCAGGAGCTCGCCTTCACGCTCGCCAACGGGATGGAGTACGTGCGCCGCGGCATGGCGCGAGGCCTCGCCGTCGATGACTTCGCGCCCCGCCTCTCGTTCTTCTTCAACGCCCACAACGACTTCTTCGAGGAGGTGGCGAAGTACCGGGCCGCGCGCCGCATCTGGGCCCGCTTCATGGGTGAGGACGTGGGCGCCAAGGACCCGCGCAGCTGGCTCCTGCGTTTCCACACGCAGACCGCCGGCGTCTCCTGCACGCGCGAGCAGCCGGAGAACAACATCGTCCGCACCGCCATCCAGGCCCTCGCCGCCGTGATGGGCGGCACGCAGAGCCTGCACACCAACTCCTTCGACGAGGCCCTCGCCTTGCCAACCGAGAAGGCCGTCCGCATCGCGTTGCGCACCCAGCAGATCATCGCCCACGAGTCCGGGGTCGCGAACACCATCGACCCGCTGGGCGGGAGCTACTACCTCGAGACGCTCACGACCCAGATGGAGGAGAAGGCGAACGAATACTTCCGCCGCATCGAGCGCATGGGCGGGGTGGTCCGCGGCATCGAGTCCGGATTCTTCCAGCGCGAGATCGCCGACGCGGCGTTCAAGCAGCAGCGCGACATCGAGACCGGCGAGCGCGTCATCGTCGGTGTCAATGACTACCGCATCGAGGAGCCGCCCTACACGGACCTCCTCAAGGTCGATCACGCGCTGGAGCTGAAGCAGGTGAAGGAGTTGCAGGAGCTCAAGGCCAACCGCGACGCCAAGAAGGCCGAGGCGGCCCTGCGCGCCCTTTCCAAGGCGGCCGAGAAGAAGGGCGCCGACAGGCCGAACCACATGCCGCTCCTCATCGACTGCAGCCGCGCCTACTGCACCCTCGGCGAGATCCGGGCCGCGATGGTGGCCGTGCACGGCGAGTACCGCGAGCCGGCGGTCTTTTGAGGGATGGATCGCGACGGCGAGCCTGAGGCTCGCAGTCCCCATCTTGTTTTTCTGGTGCACACCAAGGCCGGTCCACGAGGTTCATGGCCGCCATGAACTGGCACGACGGTGGGCCTAGCAAGGTTCCGGCACGACTTCTGGAGCGCACAGCACGACTCCCGGCTTCGGTTCGAGGCATTGCGCGGTTACCTGCTTGCCCTTGGGTTCGGCGAACGCGTCCGGGGCAGCCACCACATCTTCACGCGCACCGGCATCCCCGAGATCCTGAACCTGCAACCGCAAGGCTCAAGGTGCAAGGAATACCAAGTCAAACAGGTACGCAATGTTCTTTCCCGCTACGGCTTGAGGTGACCCATGGAATCCCGCTACCCGACCGTCATTGAATGGAGCGAAGAGGACCACGCCTACATCGCTCTCGTGCCTGACTTGCCTGGCTGTTTCGCCGATGGCAAGACACGCGAGGGGGCGGCCCGCAACGCGGAGCGCGTCATCAGGGAATGGATCGAGACGGCACGTCATGAAGGCCGCTTGATCCCATCGCCAAGCCTCCACCTGGCATTGGCCATGTCAGGCAAGGGTTAACGCGCCTTGGCCTTGCCCCGTCCGATGCCCGCCGGCGCCCCCGAAAAGGTCGAGGCCTACCTCGCGAAGGTCCCGCAGCCTTTCCGCAAGGCGCTGGAGAGGTTGCGTGCCCAGATCCGCGCTGCCGCCCCCGGCGCCACCGAGGGCTTCGGCTACGGCCTGCCTGGCTTCTACCTCGACGGGCCCGTCTTCTACTACGGTGCAGCGAAGTCGCATTGCGCAGTGTACGGCGCCGTGCCGGCCGGCTTCGAGGCGGATCTCGCGGCCTTCCCGCGCTCCAAGGGTGCCATCCGGTTCCAGCCGGACGCTCCCCTCCCCGCCGCCCTTGTCCGGCGTCTCGTGAAGGCGCGCGTCGCCGCGAACCGGGCCGGCAACGTCAAGCCTCCTGCCAAGCACGGTCGCCGTCCGGCCTAGCCACGGCTGCCACAAGCCCCAAGAACCCTGGCGCCACCCGGCTCCGCATGCGCCCCGCCGCGGCCGCCCTCGCCTGCACCTTCGTCGCCCTCCTTGCCTTGCCCGGGGCGGTCGCGAAGTCGAGCCCCGCCTTCGGCGAACCAGGCGCCCCGCGGTGGGCCGAGTTCGCCGCCCCTGCGGACCTGCCCAGCGCCGACCGCGCAGGCGAGCCCACCATCGGCATCCCGTGGAACACCGGCTCCATCTTCTACATCGCTTACTCGCAGGTTTACCGCATCAAGGTGAACGACACCGTCGTGAACGCGACGTGGGAGGCGCTGCCGCAGGCGAACCCCGTGGAGACGGCCCGCCCCAACCTCGACCCCATGCTGCACGCCGACCCCGAGACGGGGCGCGTCTGGGCCGGCGGCCTCTACACGGCCTGCAGCCTCATGTCCTACAGCGACGACGACGGCGCCACGTGGAGCCCGTCAGGAAACATGTGCGGCGTGTACGGCATCGACCACCAGACGATCGGCAGCGGCCCCTGGGTCGGCGGACCGACGGAAGGCCAGTACCCTCGCGCCGTCTATTACTGCGCCCACGGCGAAGGCGTCAGCGTGGGCGACGTCTCCAACATCCTCTTCTCCGGTGTCAGCCCCACGGCCTGCCTCACGAGCCGCGACGGCGGCGTGACGTGGGGCCCGCCCGTGCCGTGGGTCGGCGGCTGCGGCAGCCTGCATGGCCACGTGAAGGTCGGCCCCAAGGGCTTCGCCGCCGTCCCGGACGCCGACTGCGCCAAGGCAGCCGGCTCCGCCGAGCAGCTTGCCGGCTTCGCCTGGTCCAATGACAACGGCCTCACGTGGAACAGCCGCACCGTGGCCGGTTCCGTGCCGCACGCCGCCTTCAACAACCCTGGGCTGGACTTCGGACATGGCAAGGGCTGGCTCTGGTACGGCCAGGCCGCAGACGACGGCGCCTTCGTGGCGCTCTCCAAGGACAACGGCACCTCCTGGGAGAAACTCGGCCCCGGCGCCAACACGACCTGGCTCGACGTCGGCCGCCTGCACGACCCGCCCATCGTGGCCGCGACGTTCGCGAAGGTCGTGGCCGGCGACGACGACCGCGTCGCCTTCTCGTTCCTCGGCGTGGAGCAGCCCGCCTCGGGCTCGATCCCGGAGCCGTTCCAGTGCGACTCCAAGCAGGAGCTCCTCGTCTGGCACTACTACGTCGCGATGAGCTACGACGCCGGTGCCTCGTGGCGCGTGCAGCGGCTCACGGAGGACCCCGTCCAGGTGGGCGGCATCTGGCAGGGCCAAGGCGGCGCCTGCCGGAACCTCCTCGACTTCAACGACATGGACGTGGACGCCAAGGGGCGCCTCACCATCGGCTTCGCGGACGGCTGCACGAAGACCTGCGCGAAGGAACAGAAGCCCAAGGGCGACGGCTACCGTGGCGCGCACGCCACCATCCTGCACCAGCTCTCCGGCAACGGCCTGTTTGCGGCCTACGACGTGGAGGCGCCGGGCGACGTCTCCCAGGACACGGAGCCGGGATTCTCCCACGCCGAGGAGACGGGGGCACCGGCGCCGACGACCACCGAGGAGGCACCCGTGCCGGGCTTGGGCGGCGCCGCTTTGGTGCTTGTCCTGGCCGGCCTCGCGCTGCTGGCGCGCCGCCGCTAGGCGCGGCCGCTAGCCTTCGTGGTGGTGGCCGAGGAGCTCCAACGCCTTGTCGTTGCAGTCCAGCGCCCGCGTCATCTCGAACGCCTTCGTGCCCTGGAAGCCGTCGTAGGCGAGGCAGGTCATCATGCCGCCCGGGTGCTGGTCGTCGTTCATGGTGGCGAGGCCGTTCTGGTCGTGCACCATCCAGAGCCCGGGGTTGTCCGCCTCGAGGAAGAAGTCGTAGCGCTCGCCGGGCCCGATGGATAGGGTGTCGGCCTTGAACGCGGCGCTGCCGAGAGGGTAGCCGTCGCGGTACTCCACGGACATCGTGTGGCCATGGATGTGGAAGGCATGCCACTCGTTGCCCGCGTTGATGAGGCGGATGCGGACGGTCTCCGTCGGCTTCACGGCGATGACGGGGGTGTCGGGGAACGCCTTGCCGTTGATGAGGAAGGTGTTGTACACGGGGGCGTACACCGGCATAGTCTCCGGCCACCAGACCTTCTTCGCCTGCTGCGGCGGCGGGGTGCCGTGCTCGTGGGCGCCGCCGCAGCCGAGGGCCGCGCGCGCCTGCGCCTTCGCCGCCGCCGTCTCCGCGGAGTCGCCGGAGGCGGGCTGCAATTGCGGGCATATCGTGCCGTTGGTGTACGGGTTGAGCGTCCCTGCTGCCGCCGTGCCGGCGCGGTTCTGCGCCAGGTAGTCCTGGACGAAGCGGTCGGCGCAGGAGTTCTTCTCGAAGACGGCGCCCGACTGCTCCGACGTCTGCGGGTTCACGGGGTCGAGGTTGCCGTGCACGTGGCAGTTGTCGTACTCGTCCAGCATGATCGTGTAGTCGCGGTCGAAGTGGACCTTGGGATGGCGCTCCTCGACGATGAAGGCGCCGTACATGCCGAGGTCGATGTGGTGCGCGCCGTCCACGTGGCAGTGGTACCAGTAGGTGCCCGCCTTGAGGTCCTTGAAGGTATAGACATGCGTCTGGCCCGGCATGATGGGAAGCTGTGTCAGGTAATCGACGCCGTCCTCGGACCAGGGGATGAGGCCGCCGTGCAGGTGGAACGTGTGCGAGAGGGGGTTGTCGTTGCGCACGGTGAGGACGACGGTGTCGCCTTCCTTCACGCGGATCTCGGGGCCGGGCAGTGCCGCGGCGTCGTCGTCGCTTGCCTTGAACGGCATGGCGACCACGCGCGAGTAGTTGCCGTTGTTCATCTCGTAGAGGGCCACCGTCTGGCTGGGGTTCTTCTCCACCACGAACTCGAAGTATCGCGTCTGCGCCTTGGGCGTGTCGGGCGGCGTCGAGGCGCAGCCTCCCAGGAGGGTGAAGGCCAGGACGGCTGCCATGAGCAAGGCGACGGTGCGCATGCGCGAATCGAGCCTGCGCCCGGATATATCGATTGTCGATGTCGCGGCGGCGTCTTCTTGCCGCGTTGCGCAAAGATGCATGGGCCCGCCGGTCCACTGAAGACACTGAAAACAGTGAAACCGGCGGTTCACCGCTTTCACCGCCAGCAATTGCTGTTGGGCGGTGAGCGCGGTGAATCCTCCGTTTTCAGTGCGTTCAGTGGGTTCAGTGGACAGTTGGGGGAATGGTACCCCTGCGCTGCCGCCTACGGGCCGCCCACGGGGGTGTAGAACGGGTCCTTCCAGCCCAGCGTCTCCTGGACCTCGGGGAAGTGAGCGCCGTCGAGGAGCATGTGCACGGCCGTGAACGCGATGGCGGCCACCGTGAGGCCGTAGTGCCACCACTTCCATGCGGGGTAGCTCCAGCGCCGGATCATGGGGACCTGGAAGGCGCCGGTGAAGCCGAGGCCGAACATGGCGACCATGGCGATGCCGCCCCAAAGCACACCGAGGGTCCACTGGAACTGCTCCGACGGGCGGTGCAGGCCACCGTCCCCCGGCAGGAGGGGGACGAGGAAGATCGCCATGTGGGCGAGGGCCGCCACGGTGAGGCCGTAGGAGAGGAAGTTGTGGAAGGCGACGCGCCGCTTGGCCGACTGGAAGACGGAATTCAGGCCGCGCCGCGTCGCCTGGCCGAACATGCCGCCGGAGACGATGGACGAGACGAAGAGGAACGCCGACGCGTAGCCCACGGCCTCGGAGATCGTGGTCAATGTGGCGCCGTTCACGGGCAGAGGCCGGACGACGGCGGCCTTCGCCTCCTGGAACAGGACCGGCTGGCCGCCAACGACCTTGGCGGGGACGTCCATAGACTGAGTGATGCCGCCGAAGTCGCCGCCCGTCACGGTGGGGTTGTGCTCGAACCAGGCGACCGTGTCGAACCGGACGTGGACGACCTCGCCGTCGGCCGGCGCCTGCACGAACTTCAGGACCCACTTCTGCAGGGCCACGCCGCCGCCGGGGACGAACGCCGGATGCGGGTAGGCGAGCGTCTTCAGCGCCGCCGTGTCGAATTCCGCGTCCTCGATGACGGTGAAATCGACGCGGCCCGCCTGCGGCAGGGTCGGGTTGGCGGGACTGGGCGCAAGCGGGGTCACCTGCGCCCCGATCGTCCAATTGCCGCCGCCGAGGGCTTGCAGTTGGTCGATCGTGAAGTTGATGCTCTCGCCGGTGCCTGCGCCGTGCACGTCGTCCACGGGGGCCGTCTGGTTGCCGCCGGGGCTCACGACGAGGAGTACCAGGTCTGGGCCGGTAGCCGTCGTGTCCTTGGGGACGACCTGCCAGCGCAGCGCCGTCACACCGGCTGCGACGGGGATGCGCGTGATGTTCGCCTGCGGCTGGTTGAGCTTCGTGGCGTCGATGCTGATGGCGTGCCCTTCCGTGTAGCCGTGCACCGGCTGCGGGCCGCCGCCGAAGCGCATGGACGGCGCGTCGGAGAGATCGACGATGGGATCGGCGAGGACGAGGTGCGGCATCGCTGGCTTCGGGTTCCAGGTCATCTGGAACTGCACGGTCCAGTTGAACTCCGTGCCGATGGCGGCGCCGGTCGTGGTGGGCGGCTGGATGGCGATGAACGGGTCCCTCATGGGCGGCGTCCATGCGGCGTGGCAACTCCAGCAGAGCGTGTCCTTCAGGGCCTTCGTGGGCAGCCCCTCGGGCGTGGGCGGAGGCTGCTGGGCCGCGGCGGCAACGACGAAGGCGAGGGCAAGGAATGCTGCGCAGGCGAGGGCGCGGCGGGCTAGCACGGCCGCTCGACCTCCCGGCGATACCTAAGGGTTGTCGTCTCGACGCAGGGTCCCAAGGCTTGCCTCCCGCCCCAAAACCGCAGCCGGAGCACAATGAACCTATCGGTCGTTACGGACAAACTTTCCCGGCGCCCGGCAGGTTCAACCGCGAACTGGAGGTGCCTTGCCGCATGGCGCAGAAGCAGGCCAATCAGGCAGGCCATGGCAGCCATGGCCAAGGCGACGAGCAAGGCAACCACGGCCACGGCCAAGGCCACGACCACGGCCACGACCACGGCGACCTCATGGACGAGCTCATGGAGCACCTGCAGCCCGTCCTGGACAACGCCGCCGAGGGCGTCTATGTCTGGATCGACGAAGACAACATGGCCTGCAACGAGAGGCTCGCCGACCTCTTCGGCTGCTCCGTCGAGGAGTGGTGCGCCGTGGAGGATTTCCTCGGCACCTTCGTGGACGCGGGGGACCGCGAGATGTTCAGCCGGAACTACTCGAAAGCCATCGGCCACCTGCAGGGCCCCATCCGCTTCCGTTTCAAGGCCGTGCGCAAGGACGGCAAGAAGATCGACCTGGAGACCGACATGGTGCCGCTCACGTTCGGCGGCCACGCGGTCGCCTACCATTTCGTCCGCAAGGCCTAGGCCATCGGCAAGCCCCCCTGCCAGACCCATCCAGACCCCGCCATGACCTAGCCACACCGCCTATCTAGCGCCGGCCAATCGAAGCTTGGCCGCAGCGCGTCGGGGCCGAGGGCCCCGCAGACCAGCCACCCAAAGACACACCACTTCCGCAACCGCGCTGCGGCCTTTTCTCTCTCAATTTCCTCACTTCCGTCCCGCCTCGCCATTTTTTCACGGCGCAGGCGGACCTCAGATTCATCAGAATCAGGAAGCGGCAGGACCCGGGCCGCCAGCCGAGAGTGCAATGGATACCCGAGTCCATCGTACCCCTCAGATTCTGGACCGGCCGCCCGTCGGATGGGAAGGTGAGGGCTCGGGCGACGAAAATCTGGGATGTTGCACGACCTGGGTATCTGCCTGAAATTGCCAGGGCAGACGCGGACTCGGGTGAGATTCCCTGCCTCCGAGAAATCTGAGGTTGCGCTGCTGCGAGGACCCAGGTTCCATTCGAGTTGGATTTGTGGCGGACATGATTCCAAAAACCGTTGAGATTGGTTTCACCCGTCCCCCCGAACGGTTTCTCCGCTCCGGGACGCCTGCCGGTCCGTGCACCTCCTCGCCGTGGACACCGAGACCTGCGCCTTGGGCCCCGGCCGCGACCGCCTCGTGCAATTCTGCGTGGAGGAGCTGGACGGAAACCTCCGCAGCATGTCGCGCTGGACGCAGCTCGTGAACCCAGGCCGCCCCATCCCGAAGGCGGCGACGGCGATCCACGGCATCACGGACGAGATGGTACGGGACGAGCCGGGCTTTGCCGAGGTCGGCCCGGCCCTGCGCGGCCTCTTCCGTCCCGGCTCCGTGCTCATGGCCTACAACGCCGGCTTCGACCACGGTGTCCTCGACGCCGAGTTCGTCCGCTGCGGCGCGCCTGCGCTCCCGCCCGACCTCGCCGTGATCGATCCGCTGCAGGTGGAACGGCGTGTCACGAGCCGCAGCCTCGGCCCGACGTACAAGCGCTACACGGGCCGGGACCTTCAGAACGCGCACACGGCCGACGCCGACGTGGCCGCCATGGTGGAGGTGCTGCGCCGGCAGCGCGAGGTGCGGTGGGTCGTGGCGCGCCCCCCGCCGGACCACCCACCGTCGGATATCCGCGCGGCTATACGGTGCAGGTCTCGGCCGACGGCGCCACGTGGAGCCTGCAGCGCAGCTAGCCTTGGCGGCCCGGCGCCCGCCCGGTCATCCCGTCCCCGGCAGTGCCCTGCCGGCCCATGGGAACATCGCCCAGCCCCCTCTCGCCGTACCCGCTGAGCCGCGAGCATACGGCGGAGGGCCCATCGCGAC
>JBHEMF010000020.1:0-12790 GCA_046352665.1 Thermoplasmatota archaeon | reverse complement strand
GTTCCACCCCGAGATGAACTCCCGTCCACAGAAGCCGGGGCCGCTCTTTGTCGGCCTCGATGAGGCCCACGAAGAGCGGGCCCGGCTTCTGTGGACGGGAGTTCATCTCGGGGTGGAACTGCGAGCCGATGAAGTACGGGTGCACGGAGCGCGGCAGCTCCATGACCTCCATGATGGGCCGGTCGGGCATGCGGCCGCTGAAGACCATGCCCTTGCGTTCGAGCGGGGCGACGTACTCCGGGTTCATCTCGTAGCGGTGGCGGTGGCGCTCGGAGACGAGATCGCGCCCGTACAGCTCGTGGGCCAGCGACCCGTCCGTGAGGACGCACTCGTAGGAGCCGAGGCGCATGGTACCGCCCAGCTCCGCGATCTCGTACTGCTCGGGCAGGATGCAGATGACCGGGTGCTGCGCGTTCACGTCCATCTCCGTCGAGTTGGCACCCGCAAGCGCACACACGTCACGGGCGAACTCGACGATGGCGAGCTGGAAACCCAGGCAGATGCCGAGGAAGGGCACCTTGCCCTCGCGGGCGTGCTTCACGGCGGCGACCTTGCCTTCCGTGCCGCGGCTGCCGAAGCCGGGGCCCACGAGCACGGCGTCGGACTCCCGCACCTTGCGCCACGCCTCGCGGTCGCCGTCCTCGAGGTCCTCGCCCTCCACGTAGTTGATGCGCACACGGGTGTCCAGCGAGGCGCCGGCGTGCCGGAGCGCCTCGTTGATGCTGAGGTAGCTGTCCGACAGGTCGGTGTACTTGCCGACGAACGCGACGGTCACCTCGTGCGTGGGATTGAGGACGCGATCGACGAGCTCCCGCCACGGCGACAGGTCGGGTCGGGCCACGACTTTCAAGCCGAGCCGGGCCAGGATGTAGTCAGGGACACCCTGCTCCTCGAGGATGAGCGGCACCTCGTAGATGGAGCGCGCGTCGTGCGCCGAGACCACGGCGGACTCGTCCACGTCGCAGAAGCTCGCGATCTTCTCGCGGATCTCCGGCATGAGGGGATGCGTGGACCGGCAGACGATCATGTCCGGGTGCAGGCCGATCGCCTTGAGGTCGCGCACCGTGTGCTGCGTCGGCTTCGTCTTCTGCTCGCCCACGGCGCCCACCACGGGTACGAGACTCGTGTGGATGAGGAACAGGTTGTCGTGCCCCACCTCGCGGTGCAGTTGCCGGATGGCCTCGAGGAACGGCGCCGACTCGATGTCGCCCACCGTGCCGCCCACCTCGACGAGGCAGATATCGGCGCCCGACTTGGCGGCGACGCGCTTCACCCATTCCCGGATCTCGTTCGTGACGTGCGGGACGATCTGCACAGTCTTGCCGAGGTAGTCGCCGCGGCGCTCCCGGTCGATCACGGACTTGTACACCTTGCCCGTCGTGATGTTGTTGTCGCGCGTGAGCGGGATGTCGAGGAACCGCTCGTAGTTCCCCAGGTCGAGGTCCACCTCGCCGCCGTCGTTCAGCACGAACACCTCGCCGTGCTCGAACGGGTTCATGGTGCCCGCGTCCGAGTTGAGGTACGGGTCGATCTTCACCGCGGTGAGCGACACACCGCGGGCCTTGAGGAGAGTGCCGATGCTCGAGGTGGTGATCCCCTTGCCCAGCCCAGAAAGGACGCCTCCCGTGACGACGACATACTTCGTCATGCGCAACGGGAATTCCCCTAGGGTGGGGCCCCATTTAGGCTCTCCGCACGTGGCGGCCGTTGCGCCCACGGTCCACTGAAGACACTGAATCCACTGGATCGTGGACGCCCACTGCTCGTACGCTGGCGAGAATCTGGAGAGGAGCGGTGACTGCGAGCATTTGACCGTCGCTTTTCAGTGCGCTCGGTGGGTTCAGTGGTCGAGCGGGTGGAGGCCTCAATGCCAACAGGTGCCGGACGGCGTCACTCCGCGAGGCTCCAATACCCAAACGAATAATTCACGGAGCAGGGTGCCGCGGCCTTGCAGTCGAGGATTACCTGGAACCGGTCGACGCCGAGCGTCCACATGACGTCCCACGCGCCCTTCACCGTGGCGAAGTACGAGTCTGGATAGGTCACCTTCGTGCCGTTGGCCGCGAAGGCGGACGTGGGCACCACGTGGAACGTGAGGTCTGTTGGCGAGGCCTTGGGGTAGACGAAGAATTCGAACAGTGAATTGGTGTTCACCGTGAAGGTGTCGCCAAGCGACCGCTCCCGAGGTTGGATGACCTCGTCGGACTTCGAGGTCAACTGGTGGTAGTTCCACATCCTGGGCGCCTGGTTGCCTGGCGGCGTCACGGACTTGAAGGAGACCGGGGCGTTGCATTCCTGGTGCGTGGACTCGCAGATGACGATGAGGAGGTACACGCCGGGGTCGAGGCGGGCCGAGCCGGAGATGGAGGTCCCGGCGGACTCGGACCAGACGAGGTACGGGCGGTCGGCGGAACGGTTGTTCACCGAGCCCGAGGCGATGATGTAGGCACGGACGGGCTGGGCGTACCGTTCGCTTGTCTTGTAGGTGACCGTGGCCTGGTCCGGGACGTCGAAGACGAGGAACCGCTCCGTGCCCTGCAGGATCGTCGCCGCGTAGAGGAACGTCTCGTTCACGAGGACGCTCTCGATGCTGCGCGCAGGGGCCGCGTGCATGGCCGGGGCCCCGCCGCCTTGGACATAGATCGTGTAGTTGCCGCGGCACGGTGCCCAGTGCTGGCACAAGAGGATGAAGTGCTGCGGGCCGGCTTCGACGCGCGTCGAATTCGTGGGGTCCGGCCGCTCGTCGATCTCACCCTGCCCCACGGTGCTGTTGCCTGTCTTGTACACTGCGTACGACGTTGCATTCAGGAACGCAGCCGTCATGTTGGCGTGGTCCGCCGACGCCACCGCGTAGCGCATGTTGGCGCCCGCCGGGAGGTCGAAGGCGTGGTCCGCCACCTCGTAGCCGCCAAGCAGGTAAGGCACGCGGGCGACCTCCTTCCACTCGGGGGCGGCGGCCGCCGTGGCCGTCTTGGCCGTCGTCGCGGCACCGGAGCCAGCGAGGAAGTACCATGCCGCGACACCGCACACCGCCAGCACGACCACGACGACGGCGACGAGGGGCCAGACGGAGCGCCGGCTGCGGGCCGGGTTCGCCTGCGACAGTGCCGGCGCCGTCGGTGGGTCGATGCCTGCCGAAGGCAGGACCGCGGACGGGACTTTCACGGTCCCGGTGTTGAGGCAGGCCGGGCAGACGAGGCGGCCTTGCGGGTTGCGGGTCGGCACGACCCGGGATCCGCATTTCGGGCAGTTCAGTTCGGCCATCCCAACCTAGGGCGCGCGATGGCGGCTTGCGCTTAAAGCGGTTTTCCGCCGCGTCCGTCCGCGTCGCGGGAATTCGATCTCCCAGCGCTGCTCGTGCCCCCACGGCGCCCACCGGCAGGGCGCACGTGCTTCATGCGCCAAAGCGAATCCGGCCCGCTCGTACTGGCGTCGCGCGGCGTCGAGGTCGTCCACCGTCCAGAGGTACACGCCGCGGTGGCCGACGCTGCGCGAAAACGAGAGAGCCGTGGCAAGGAGACGGCGGCCCAGACCCTGCCCGCGCCCGGCCTCCTCGACGAAGAACCACCGCAGCTTCGCCCAGCCGGGGCGTCCGGGGTCGTGCTGGATGGCGACGAAGCCCAACGGCACGTTGCCGGCTTGCGCCACCCACGCCGCGTCCAGCTTCGCGTCGAAGCCCTCCAGGAACGGCGCCAGGCCTTGCGCGAGGTACGTCTCGAAGATGGGCAGGTAGCCGAACTCGCCATGGTAGATCACGGCTTGGCGCTGGAACGCCCAGCCGAGGTCGCCCACGCGGCTGCGGCGGATGCGCGCCCGAGGCTTTGCCACGACGCCGCCAGGGGTTGCGCGCGTTTGGACGTTTTCGGGCCGCGACGCCAGCGCCGCTTCCCTTATCCCTGCCCGCCGCGTCGCCGCCGGCATGCAGGTCACCGCCATCCAATTGAAGACCCTGGAGGCGCGCCGCTTCCAGGACATGGTGCCGAACCAGCAGATCCGCATCGACCACAACTCCACGATCTCGCTCGTCGTGAAGGAGGCCGCGGACCGGATGCGCGTCGAGTTCGGCTACACGACCTCGTACGGCCCGCTCGGAGTCATCAAGGTCGAGGGCCACCTCACGTTCGCCGATCCCGGGGCCGGCGCCGCCGCGGACGGTTGGGCGACGACGCGCAACCTGCCCCCCGACATGGCGCAGGTCGTCCACTCCGCCATCATGGGCATGGCCGTCCCCGAGGCCGTCGGGCTTGCGAAAGAACTCCGCCTGCCTCCGCCCATCCCGCTGCCGCAGGTCCAGTTCCAGGGGCAGGCCGCGAAGAAGGCCCCCGACCCGTACGGCGCCGAAGTCGGCTGACGCCCTCTGGCAGGCGGGGCGGCGGAGCCATGCCCACCCTTATGAGGAAAGGCGAAGTGGCGCGCAACGTGCCGCGCCTGCGGGTGGCCGTCCTTGCATCCGGCCGGGGCTCGAACCTGCTGTCGCTCCTGCGCCCCGCGCACGCCGGCCACGTGGACGCCCGCGTGACGCTCGTCGTGTCGGACAAGGCGGACGCGGGGGCCCTCGACCTTGCGCGCCGGGCTCGCGTCCCCGCCGTCGTCTCCCTGCCGCCAGAGCCGGGCGAAGGCGCCGACGCATACGACCTGCGCATGGCGAACCTCCTGGCGCGGGAGGACCCGGACCTCGTGGTCCTCGCGGGCTACCTGCGCATCGTGGGGCAGGCCATCCTCACCCGTTTCCCCGGCCGCATCGTCAACATCCACCCGTCGCTCCTGCCTTCGTTCCAGGGGCTGAAGGCGGTGCGGCAGGCCGTGCGTGCCGGAGCCCGCGTCGTCGGCTGCACGACGCACGTCGTCACCGCCGACCTCGACGGCGGCCCCATCCTCCTGCAGGCCGCCGTGGCGGTGCGTCCCGGCGAGACCGAGGAGCACCTTGCGGCCCGCATCCTGAAGCTCGAGCACCTGCTCCTGCCGCGCACCGTGCAACTCTTCGCAGAGGACCGGGTCTCGGTCGCCGACGGCCGCGCCGCCATCGCACCCGGCCCGACATGGCTCACGCGCCCCGGCCTCGACCTCGCGTCCGGGGCGCTCTACGCGGAGGGCTTCTGATTGGGGCCGCCGGCCTGGTCATATGAGGAGTCCCTGGCTTGGCTGTACGGGCGGCAGAGGCTCGGCATCAGGCTCGGCCTCGCAAAGGTTGAACGGCTCCTTGCCGCTGTCGGCGACCCGCAACGCGCGTTCAAGGCGGTCCACGTCGCGGGCACGAACGGCAAGGGCTCCGTGACCCGGATGCTCGCCGAGGTGCTGCGCCGCGCCGGCTTCCGCACCGGCGCCACCACGAGCCCGCACCTCGTGGCGTTCACGGAAAGGATCGAGGTGGACGGCGCCGAGATCGCGCGCGCCGACGTGGCACGGCTCCTCGCCGAGGTGCGGCCCTACGTCGAAGCCCTCGACACCGAGGGTGAAGCGCCGACGTTCTTCGAGGTCGTGACGGCCGTCGCCTTCCTGCACTTCCGCGACGCGGGCGCTGCATGGGCCGTGGTCGAGACCGGCATGGGCGGACGCCTTGACGCCACCAACGTCCTTGCGCCGGCCCTCACCATCATCACGAACGTTGACCTCGACCACCAGGCCCACCTCGGCACGACCGTCGCGGAGATCGCGTGGGAGAAGGCCGGCATCATGAAGCCGGGCGTGCCATGTGTCACGGCCGCACGCGGCGACGCGCTCGTCGTCCTCAAGGCGCAGAGCCACGCGCTGCAAGTTCCCATGAGCATCGTGGGCGAGGACTACCAGGTCGTGCGCACGGCCGGCTCAGGCCACCTGGCGCCGAGCGGATTCGGCCTCCTGCGCCCGACCGGGGAGTCGCATTTCGAAGTCTCGCTCGCCGGCGCCCACCAGCACGAGAACGCCGCCCTCGTCGTTGCCGCCGTCGAGGCCCTTCGCCTGCAAGACGTGCCCATCCCGGCCGCAGCCCTGCGCGACGGCCTGCGCTCCGCCCGCCATGCCGGCCGCCTGCAGTCGTTCGAGGTCCCGGCCGGGGAGCTTGCGCCCGGAACCGGCGCCGATCCCGTCACGGTCCTCGTGGATGGCGCACACAACGCCGCGGGCGCCTACGCGCTGCGCAACCATCTGCGGGAAATCCGCTGGACGGGCTTCGACCTCGTCGTGGGCTTCTGCGCGGACAAGGACTGGGAGGAGATGCTGGAGCAGTGGGCGCCGACGGCGCGGCACGTCTGGGCGGTCCCCGTGCGCAACCCGCGCACCCTCGAGCCTGGCCACGTGGTCGAGGCCGTGCAGCCGCTTGCCGTCCCCGCCGCGACCATGCCCGACGCCCGCTCCGCCATCGCAGCCGCCGTCGGGTCGGGGGCGCGCCGCATCGTGGTCGCGGGCTCGCTGTTCCTCGCCGGCGAGGCCGTGGCCGTCCTGTCGGGGCGCAGCCTGGAGGAGATCCGTGGCAGCCAGTAGCCCCTTCATGCAGGTCACCCGGGCCATGCCTTGGTTGGAGCCGCTCGATGCCTACCGCCGCCTGCGCGCGGCCGGCAGGGGACCGGTCCTGCTCGACGGCGCCGGCCTCCACCCGGACGCGCGCTGGGCGTACGTGGCATGCGACGCCTTGGTCGAGGTTCGCATCGAGGGGGACGCCTTCGAGGAGCGTTGGGCCGACGGCGCCATCGAGGCCGGGAATGCGAAGCCCCTGGAGTACCTGCGCGCCATCACGGAGCGCTTCCGTTTCCCCGTCGTGGAGACGGTCCCGTTCACGGGAGGCTGGACAGGATTCTTCGGCTTCGGCTTCACCCGGGCCATAGAGCCATCGCTCCCCCCGGCCCCCGCCCAGGGACCGGATGCCGTGCTGCGCCTTGCCCGCACGGTCCTCGCCTTCGACCGGCGCAACCGCACCCTGCAGTGCTTCGCCGCAGACCTGCAAGGCGAAGCCGAGCCGGCCCAGGAGCGGCTCGACCTCTGCGAACGCCACCTCGCCATCCCCGCCCCTGCATCCACGCCGAAAGCGGCGGGGGAATGGCGGACGAGCCTTGCGCAGGACGGGTTCGAGGCGGCAGCCACCGCGCTGCGCGGACGCATCCACGGCGGCGACCTCTTCCAGGCCAACCTCGCGACACGGTTCTCCGCCCCGCTTGCCGCCGACCCCGCGGACCTCTTCGCGCGCCTCATGGCCGCCAACCCGTCACCGTACATGGCGCTCATGGAATTCGGGGACGTGGCGATCGCAAGCGGCTCGCCGGAACAGCTCTTCGCCGCGGCGGGCGGCCGCATCCAGAGCCGACCCATCGCTGGCACGCGCAAACGCGGCGCCACGGCCGCGGAAGACGCCGCGATGGAGGCGGAGCTCACCGCGGACCCCAAGGAGCAGGCGGAGCACACGATGCTGGTGGACCTCGTGCGCAACGACGTGGCGCGCGTGGCCCTTCCCGGGACGGTCCGCGTGGCGGAATGGGGCAGCGTCGAGCGTTACCGCCACGTCATGCACCTCGCAAGCCGCGTCGAAGGCGACCTGCGCCCAGGGACCGGCTTCGCCGACTGGCTTGCGGCACTTTTCCCGGGCGGCACCGTGACGGGTGCGCCCAAGGTGCGCGCCGTGCAGCGCATCCTGGAGGCCGAACCTGTGCCACGTGGGCCGTACACGGGCTCCGCCGGATACCTCAGCTGGAGCCACAACGCGGCGTGGAACATCCTCATCCGGACCGTCGTCCTGTCCGGCGGCGAGGCGCACGTCTGCGCCGGCAGCGGCATCGTGGCGGACTCGGACCCACGCCGGGAATGGAAGGAGGCGCAGCGCAAGGCGCGCGCGCTGCTCGATGCTGCCACTGGCGCTGCCGTCGCGGCCGGCCCGGGGCGCCTTGGCGAGGTGACGCGGCACCGTTCATGGGCTCCTGGCAGGCTTGCGGCGCGCCATGCCGAGGCTCGCGTCCTCCTCATCGACAACTACGACTCCTTCGTGCACAACCTCGCCGACGCGTTCGCGGCCCTCGGAGCCCGCACCTGCGTCGTGCGCAACGACACCGACTGGCGCGCGGCACTGCGGGAGTCGGAAGCGACGCACGTCGTCCTCAGCCCAGGGCCCGGCTGGCCCGACGAGGCCGGCGCGTCGCTGCAAGTGGCACGCGAAATGCATGGCCGGCTGCCGATCCTCGGCGTCTGCCTCGGCCACCAGGCGATCGGCCAGGCTGCCGGCGGCCGTGTGGCCGCCCACCCCGCCGGGCCGGTGCATGGAACCCCCTCGCCGGTCCTGCACACGGGCGCCGGCCTGTTCGCTGGTCTCCCTTCGCCTCTGCAAGGAGCCCGCTACCATTCTCTCGTGGTCCAGGACGTCCCCGCCGGCTGGGCCGTGGACGCCCGCCTTGCCGACGGCACCGTGATGGCCCTCCGGCAGGGGACCACGTTCGGCCTGCAGTTCCACCCGGAATCCCTTTGTACGCCCCTTGGCCTCGAACTGCTTGACCGCTTCTTGGCCGTCCAGGCCCAAGGGCCGGCAGCGCAGGGCGCAACGGACCGGAACGCCGGCCCGAAGCCCCTCGCCGCCACCTGAGGGCCGGGCACCGGAGGCCGGGTGTCCCACAATGCCCAACCAAGGCATCGCCTACATCGACGGCAAGGTCCTCGACCTCTCCAAGGCCCGCATCCCCCTGCACGACCGCGGCTACCTCCTCGGCGACGGCATCTTCGAGACGCTGCGCACCTCCAACGGCAAGGCCTTCCGGCTTGACGACCACGCGCCACGCATGAAGCGCGGACTCGGCGCCACCAACCTGGACGAGTCCTTGGAATCCGAGTTCCGTGACGCCGTGAAGGCGCTCGTGAAGGCCGGCAAGCCCGAGTTCGGCGGCGAACTGTACGTCCGCGTCATGGTGAGCACCGGCCCGCTGGAGGACCTCCTCGACACCGGCCGCGGTGTCACCGTCACGGGCCTCTGCAAGAAGTTCCGCCCCTATCCCTTGCAGTACTACTCCAACGGCATCCAACTCACCGTCTCGCGTTCGCGCAAGGACTCCCGCAGCCCCATCGCCCCCATCAAGACGCTCTCGTTCCTGCCCTACATCATGGCCCGCCGCGAGGCCCACGCCGCCACCGTCCACGACGCCCTCCTCCTGAACGAGAACGACCGCGTCGCCGAGGCGAGCACCTCGAACGTCTTCGCCCTCGTGGACGGCACCGTGCATGCCCCCGGCGAGTCCGAGGGCGCCATCCCGGGTGTCACGCGCGCCGCCGTCCTCGAGCTCCTGCAGGAGACCGGCCACGACGTCGATGAGAGGCTGCCCCTTGCCGCGCTGCGCAAGGCGCAGGAGGTCTGGCTCACGAACACGACGGGCGGCATCGTCCCCGTGACGCGTTTCCAGGACAAGCCCGTCGGCAACGGCAAGAAGGGCGACCTCACCGCCCAGCTCTCGCACGCGCTCGAGGCCGAGATCCGGGGCGCCAAGAGACCGGCGGCCAAGCCCGCCGTGCGACGGGCGGCGGCGAAGGCCGCGAAGCGCAGCCGCTAGACATGCCCTGGACGCTGCCGCTCGCTCGCGGCCGGGCGCTCCGCATCGACCACCCCATCGTCATGGGCATCCTGAACGTCACCCCCGACTCGTTCAGCGACGGCGGCCGCCTCGCAACCCCGGACCACGTTCGCGAGGCGGCGCGCGCCATGCTGCAGGCAGGGGCCACGATCCTCGACGTGGGCGGCGAATCGACGCGGCCTGGCGCCGTCCCCGTCTCGGCGGAGCTCGAGGTGCGGCGCGTCATCCCCGCCATCACGGTGGCGCGGCGCATCTCGCCCGACGCCGTCGTCTCCATCGACACGAGCAAGGCCGAGGTGGCCCAGGCGGCCCTGGCGGCAGGCGCCGACATGGTGAACGACGTGTCCGGCCTCGCCGACGCCGCCATGGCGGGCGTCGTCCCCGGGCACGGCTGCTCCGTCGTCCTCATGCGCAGCGCGCCCTGCGAGGGCGACGTCGTGGCGGCCGCGGCTCGCCAGACGGCAGCACTCCTTGCCCGGGCCCGCAGCGCCGGCATCCCCGATACGGCGGTCCTCCTCGACCCTGGCCTCGGCTTCGGCGACCCGCCCGGCGGCGAGCCCACGGCCAATCTCGCCTTGCTGCGCAACGCCGCGGCACTGGGGCATGGGCGGCCCGTCGTCGTGGGGGCGAGCCGCAAGCGCTTCATCGGCAGGCTCACCAACGTGAAGGAGCCCGACCGCCGCCTGGCGGGGTCGCTTGCCGCAGCCGTCCTCGCCGTGGAAGGCGGTGCCGCGGTGGTGCGCGCCCACGACGTGGCGGAGACGGTTCAGGCGCTACGAGTTACCTCGGCTTGACCGAAGCTGCGCGGGTCGCGCGCGATCTGCGGGCTGTCGCGCCGTCCGTACTGACCGTCCGGGGCCGGGGCGGACGCAGCGCCGTGCGTCACGTGCAGGACCGTGGCCTCGAACCTGAAGTCGCCTGCCGGCGCGCCTGCAGGCCAGTGCAGGAACGTGATGTTGCCGCCGCCGGCGCCGAGGACCTCGTAGGTGCCGTTCCCGGCCAGGAACGTCGGGCTGAGCGGCCCCTCGAAAGGCGTTGGCGCCCCGAAGGGCTCCACGATGCTGGAGTACGTGGCCTCGTCCTCGCGCCAGACCGTGCGCAGCCCGAACTGGGGGAATTCGTTGGGGTCCTCAGGGACCTGGATGCGGATCCGGACCGTCGTCTCGTTCACCGCCACGACGTGCGCAGAGAAGCCGCCGTCAAGCGGGAGGACCTGGCCGACGGTCGCGTTGGGCGGGAACATGGCGGTCGGGACGTCCTGCGTCGCCGGCCGCGCCACGAGCGTCTGGCGCTCCACGACAATGGTGGCGTTGCGGCCTGGGTCGTTGCGGCTCTCCACGCGCACCGAATCGCCGGCGCCGTGGCCGTACAGGGCATGGTCGAGGTCGTAGCCGAGGGTGGCTGCACCCACCACGAGGGTGGCGTTGTCCATCTCGGACACGGGCTCGCCGGTGGCAAGGTCGAAGACCCCGAGCCGCAGGGAGACGGTGTCGCCCTTGTGGATGGCGTCGCCGTAGCCGGTGCATCCCGACAGGAGGGCGACGGCGACGGGGACGGCGAGGAGGATGGCAAGGGGTTTCATGCGGCACCGGGGGCGAGGCGGCGTTTCAGGAACGCCTCCAGGCGGCCGAAAGCGGTCTCCAAGATAGGGATGTCGGGAAGGATGACGAGGCGCAGGTGGCCGGAGCCGAATTCGGGGCCGAAGCCGGAGCCGTGCACGGTGAGGACGTTCTCGGTGCGCAGGAAATCGAGGACGAACTCCTTGTCGCCCTTCCAGGCCGCCTTGCCCTGCGGCGTTCCCAGGGCGTCGATGCGGGGGAAGGCGTAGAAGGCGCCGTCGGGTTTGGCGCAGGAGATCCCGTCGATCTCGTTCAGGCGCTTCACGGTGTGGTCGCGGCGCCGCCGCAGGGCCGCGTTGGTCTTCGCGACGTGGTCCTGCGGGCCGTCCAGTGCGGCCACGGCGGCGCGCTGGGCGACCGAGGAGGCGGAGAGGCGGACGCGGCTCGCGCGCGTGACACCTTCGCGGATCTGGCGCAGGCTCCCCGACGGGTCGTTCCACATCATGTGGCCGAGGCGCCAGCCGGGGACCAGGTACACCTTGGAGAAGCCGTTCAGGCTCACCATCGGGACATCGGGGGCGACGGATTTCGACGCGACCTGACGGCCGTCGAACGTCATCTCGTCGTAGATCTCGTCGGAGACCATGAAGAGCTGGTCCTGGTGCTCGCCGCAGATGTCCGCGAAGCGCTTCACGACGCCGGGCGGGTAGAGCGCCCCCGTCGGGTTGTTCGGGTTGATGAGGCAGACCGCCTTCGTGCGCTTCGTGATCTTGCGCCGCAGGTCGTCCACGTCGGGCTGCCAGTCCTCGCCCTCGACGGTGCGGTAGTGGACGGGTGTGCCGCCGAAGTACTTCACGAGCGAGTCGTACGGCGGGTAACTGGGGCCGGGGACGAGGACCTCGTCGCCGGGGACGACGGCGGCGCCCAGGATCAATTGAAGGGATTCCGAGACGCCCGTCGTCACGAGGACGTCGGTGGCCGCGTAGTCCACCTTGTTGCGGCGCTTCTCGCGGCGCAGGATGGCATCGATCAATTTCGGGTCACCCTCGCTTGCCGTGTAGCCGTTCACGTTGTCCTTGGCCGCCTGGTGCAGCGCCTCGATCAAGTGCTCCGGCGGGCGGAAGCCGTGCGCGATGGGGTCGCCGACGTTCAGCTTCAGGATGGTGCGCCCCTGCGCCTCGAGTTCGCGGGCCGGGACCACGACGTCGCGGATGGCGTACTCGATCTGCAGCGAGCGCTCGGCGCCCGGCAGCACGGTGTGGACGCGCGCGGCAAGGGGGGTGGCCACGCTGGGCTCCAGGTGGCGGGGGCGATGAAGGTTCCGCACGCACCTTTGAAGAGGCGGAGCCGCATCGTCACGTGATGCGGGCACTTCTTGCCGTCCTGGTCCTCGTCTTCGCCGGCTGCGCTGCGCCCAACCCACCTGGCGGGACGAGCGGCATCGCGTCGTCCACGGAGCGGGCCTGCCCGGACCACTGGCATGCCACGTTCGCCATCTTCCTGCCGGGGCCGGCCGGGCCGGTACGGGTGGATTTCTTCGCCCCGAAAGTGCCCAACGGTGTTGCGTACTACGACCTTGCCACCTCCCGCTCCGGCGGCGACGCCAAGATGACGGTGGCCCTGCACATGCACCAGAGCGGCGGCGAGTCCAGCAGCCCGGCCGTGGACGCGGCGCAGTGGCACATGGAGGCCGACGAGTGCACAGGCGTCGAGAAG
>JBHEMF010000019.1:0-13099 GCA_046352665.1 Thermoplasmatota archaeon | reverse complement strand
GTCGTCGAGGACGCGCCGCAGCTCTTCGCGCAGCGCCTGGCGCAGCGGCAGGTCGAGCGCCGACAGCGGCTCGTCGAGCAGCAACAGGTCGGCGGACATGGCGATCGCGCGAGCCAGGGCGACGCGCTGTTGCTGGCCCCCGGAAAGTTGGCCGGGCCGGCGGTCCAGCAGACCCTCGAGACCGAGGCCGTGGGTGCTGCCTCCGACGTGGACTCCGTCCGCTCGGAGCTCGCGCGCGAGCAGGAGCGCCTCGCCAAGCTCTGGGAGGCCTACAAGGCCCAGGAGGACGAGCTCGCCAACCTGCGCCGCGAGTCCCCCATCATGGTGGAGCGCCTGGCCGAGCGCGAGCGCGCCCTCGAGTCGCTGCGCCGCGAGGTGGCTCGCCTGGAGCCCCTCGGCCGCTACAAGTCCGAGTACGAGGCCGCCGTCCGCGAGAACCAGACGCTGCGCGTCGAGGTCGAGAGCCTCTCCCGCGAAGCGCGCCGCTCCGGCGACCAGGTGCGGGAGATGGAGGGCGAGATGGTCCGCCTGCGCGAGGACGCCGGGAGCCGCGGCCGTGTCGCCGAGCTGCAGGGCAGCCTGGACGCGGAGCGCGAGCGCCTCGCCAAGCTCTACAAGGTCTATGAGGAGCAGGCCGAGGAGCTGAAGCAGTCCGCCGGCCGCCTCGACCGCTGGGAATCCTGGTTCCAGAAGGTGGAGCCGGCCCTTACGTCGATCTGCCGCGCAGCGTCCGATGCCCCTAGGGCTTAGCCAAGGCGCTGCCGCATCGCAACGGTCTTTCGCCCGTTGGGCGTGAGCCACGCGTGGTCAAGGTCCTGCAGGAGTTCCGCGAGTTCGCCGTCAAAGGCAGCGTCGTGGACCTCGCGGTCGGCGTCATCATCGGTGCCGCCTTCGGCGCCATCGTGAAGTCCTTGGTGGACGACATCATCATGCCACTTGTCGGTCTGGCCACTGGTGGCATCGACTTCAAGGACCGCTTCTGGCTGCTCAAGGCACCCACGAAAACGACGCCCGAGTGTGCTGCTCCGGCCACCGGACCGGCCATGCGGGACTGCGGAGCCACGGTCGTCACCTACGGCCAGTTCCTCAACACCATCCTCACGTTCCTCATCGTGGCGTGGGTGATCTTCCTCATGGTGAAGGGCATCAACCGCCTGCGCCGCCGCCATCAGAAGCCGGCGGACCCCACGGAGCGCAACTGCCCCGAATGCCTCACCGCCATCCCCCGGGCGGCGATGCGGTGCCGGGCCTGCGGTGTCGCCGTGCACCCCATTTCGGGGCCACCCGTGCCTGCCTAGGGCTGGCGCCGGTTGGGCAGGTAGATGGAGACCATGAGGGCCGCGGCGAGGAGGGAGACGAGTGGGATGGAAGCGCGCGCCGGCGGAGACGCTGCGTCCGTGGCTGGAGCCGGCGCGCTTTGCGGCTGCGCAAGGCCGCCGCTTGCCGCCGAGCCTTGCGCGGCGCTGCCGTCGCCCGTGGCCGACACGGGCCCGACGATCTCGACGGGCGTCGCGTCAATCACGCCGGAGTCCGCGGGGACCCCGGGGAGTCCATCCGTCGCGCCGCGGTCGCCTGCGGTCCGGACGGTGGCCGGCGCACCCTGCGACGCGTCGCGCGCCGCAAACGTGGTGCCTGCGTCGCTGAAAACGAGCTGGATCGGCTGGATCGCCGCCGCGTCCGGTGCCGAGGTGGCGTTCGTCTCCGCATGGGCGACGACCGGCTCCTGGACGGAGAGGGTGGCCGTGCCGTTGTCGATTTCGGGCAGCACGGTGTCCTCAGGCACCTGGAGGAGGAGCCCGACACCAGGGATGGCGGCGGCGCTCTTCACGGACTCGGTGAGGTTCGCGGCCGCGAGGGCCGTCGCGTTGAGCGAGACCAGGTGGAGACGGACGGTGTGGTTCGCGACGTCCACGTCGCGGGCCCGGTAAACCAGGATCGTCGTCGCCTCGGTGCCGTTCACCGTGTGGCGCATGGTGCCCAGGGACGACGCGTCGAGGAGGACCTGCATGGCCTCGCGACTCGGCCCGACGCGGGTGACGTTGCCGACGGGGGCCGGGGCGCGATGGCCGCCTTGCACGACCGGGTCGGAGGTGGGCTGCGGCTCCGGGGTCATCGTCGTCGGGGATGCGACGGGCGCCGTCGATGTCGTTGCGTCGTGGACCGGCACGGAACGGAGCGGACCGGCCGGCGGGATGCCGCCGAGGCTGCCTACGGAACCGCTTCCGCCCGCGGGGTCGCCGCTTGCGAGGCCGGAGGCGCCGCCGCCGTGCTGCAGGAGCACCACGAGGCCTAGGGCGAGGGCAACGCCTACCATGAGGGCGGTGGCGGCCACGGCCATGACGAGGTAGAAGCGGACGCGCTGCGGTTCAAGGATGCCCCGGCCGCGGGCGCTCAGGTTGTAGTACACCCAGCGGCGCTCGGGGTCGTCGAAGCGTTCGATGAGTTCGGCTTCCTGCAGTTTCTTGAGGTGCTCCGCCACGGCCGGCTTGCCGAGGTCGAGACGCACGGCAAGCTCGGCCCCCGTCATGCGGCGCTCGCGCAGGAGCCGCAGGATCTCGCGCCTGGATTCGCTGGAGAGCACCTTGAGGAGGGCATCGTCGAGCGGGAGTTCGAGGACGGCGGGAGCGTTCATGTCAGGCGGACAAGACTTTGTCGCCATATCAAGGTGCTTGTGGTGTTCGGTCGCTGCCGAACCCGGTTCCTTCACAGGAAAAACGTGTTTTTAGGGGCGACGAAAGGTCGCGGCCGAACCGCGGCCCTTGCCACCGAACCCGCGTACGGCTGGGGCCGAACGGCTGCTGGGGTGGCCCTTTGCGGCGCCGTCCGGTCCTCCGGCTGCTTGTGCGGCGGAGCGGATGCCCCATTTGGCGTCGCGGTTGGCTCAGAAGCCTGAAGACGGGGGGGTGGCTGGAAGGACCGCCCCGATGCGGATCGCCATCTTCACGGACAGTTGGTTGCCCCGCGTCGATGGCCTTACCACGAGTGTCCAAGGGTTCAAGTCCCGGATGGAGCGGCGTGGCCATTCGTTCCACGTCTTTGCCCCCGGCCCCCGGCGGGAGACCGTCGGTGGGGTCACCCGGTACAAGGGCATCCCGTTCTGGGGCTATCCGGATTTCCACATCGCCTGGCGGCCCGGCCAGCACGACACCCCCCGGCTGCTGCGCGAAGGCGGCTTCGACGTCGTGCACATCCAGAGCCCCTTCTGCGTCGGCCTCTTCGGGCTCCACGCCGCCCGCAAGGTGGGGTTGCCAGTCGTGACGAGCTACCACACGTACCTGCCCGACCTCGTCCCCTACGTCGTCCCACCCGGGTTCCGGGCCATCTCGCGCAGCCTCGTCTGGCGCTTCACGGGCTCGTTCTTCAACCGCTCCGACGTGGTCCTCGTGCCAAGCCCAAGTTGCGCCCGGGAGCTCGTGCACCACGTCCCCGGCCACAAGATCCCCAACCTTGAGGTGCACCCGAACGGCGTCGATACCCACCGGTTCCATCCGGGCGCGGGGACGGCGGCGATGCGCGCCCGGCTGGCACCCCAGGGCCGCCGCATCCTCCTCTCCCTCGGCCGACTCGCCCGCGAGAAGGATCTGCCGTTCCTCGTGGCCGCCTTTGCGGCGGCGCGCCGGAGCGAGCCGGACCTGCACCTTGCCGTAGGCGGGCGGGGCCCGGACCTGCCTCGCATCCAGAAGCAGGTGGCCGACCTGGGAGTGGGCGACGCCGTCACTTTCCTGGGCTTCGTGGCCGACGCCGACCTACCCGCGGCCTACGCGAGCGCCGACGCCTTCGCCTCGGCAAGCCAGTTCGAGACGCAAGGGATGACGGCCGTCGAGGCGATGGCCTGCGGCGTCCCCGTCGCGGCGGTCCGGGCGCGCGGCCTTGCCGACTATGTGGCGAAGGGCAAGGCAGGCCACCTGTTCGAGCCAGGGGACGTGGCCGGCGCCGCGGAGGCGATCCTGAAGTCGGTGTCCGCCGGGCCGGACCTGCGGCTGTCGGCGCGCCTGCACGCCGAGACCTTGGCCCTCGACCGGTCGGTGGACCAACTGGAATCCGTCTATCAGCGTGCCATCGCGCGGGGTCCCCGGCGGGCTCAGGCCCGCGCCGCCACGGCCTCGGCGTAGATGCCCTCGAGCTCGGCCGTGATGCGGTCCCAGTCGAAGGCGGCCATGCGGCGGGCGCTGCGGGCGGCCATGTCGGCACGCACGGCGGGGTCGGCTGCGACCAAGGCGACCTCGCGGGCCCACTCGGCGGGGTCGTGGCCCAACAGGGGCCCCGCGTCGCCGACGGCCTCCGGGATGCCGCCGATGCCCGCGCAGACGAGCGGGGCGCCGGCTGCCATCGCCTCCAGGATGCTGAACGGGAATGACTCGAAGCGGGCCGGGTGGACGTAGGCCACGGCGGCCTTGAGAAGCCGTATCTTTTCGGCCTCGTCCACCCAGCCCGTGAAGCGGACGCGGCCTTCGACGCCGAGGCGGCGCGCCAAGGCGGCGAGGCGGGCCTTCTCAGGGCCTTGGCCGACCAAGACGAGGTCCAGAGGCTCAGGGACCTGCGGCCAGGCGCGAACGAGGACGTCGAACCCCTTCACGGCGACCATGCGGCCCACGGCCACGGCGAAGGGGCGTGGCAGGTCCGTCTGTGGCCTCCCGGTCACGGCGCGGATCTCAGCGACCTCGACGGCATTGTGGTTCACGCGCAGGATGCCGGGATCGATGCCGTGCGCGGCCAGGTCGCGGCGGACGCGGTCGCTCACACAGACGACGCGGTTGGCGTGGCGCAGCGTGCGCATGTAGAGCCGGTCGTTTGCGCGGCTCGCCACCCCCAGGAGGCCGCGCCCTTCGCCGTACGTGTTGTGGTAGGTCACGACGGAGGGTGCCGCAAGGTGGCGGAAGGCGCGGTTGTAACTGGGCGACCAGCGGAAGTGGTAGTCCACGAGGTCGGGAGCAAGCCTGCGCAGGTAGTCGCCGAGCCCGGGAGTCACGACCGGCGGCGGGTTGTAGAACCGCTGCAAGGGAAACCGCGACGGTAGCCGGTGCACGGTGAAGCCTCCCTCCTCGACCTCGGTGCCGCCGGGGCCACCCGGCTGCTGCGCCGTGACCACGTGCACCTCGTGACGGCGGGCCAGGCGGCGCGACACGGCGCGGATGCGGCGCTCGATGCCGCCCGCGTACGGGAAGTAGAACGGGTTGAGGTGGACGATGCGCATGCGTCGGCTTGGGCGCCACGGGGGGGCGCGCTAAAGGGGTTGGGAGACGTCGGCGTCGTCGGTGCGGCCTGCCCACCAGCGGCGCAATGCCACCGTCCAGGAGACGGCCAGGAACAGGCCGGCGAGGGACAGGCCCACGGCGAGGGCGGTGCCACTCTGGAAGTACGCGTACGCCGTGGCGGCCACCATGAGGAGGAGGCCGTACTTGGCAAGCGAGCCTGCGCCGAGGAACAGGAAGGAGCGGCCGAGGCGCCAGCGGCGGATGTGGACGAAGGCCCCCGACATGGGGAGGACGGGCACGACGCGGTTGAGGAGCAGCAGCCGTTCGTCGTTCACGAGGAGCGTCTTGCTGTAGCCGGCCAGGAGGCGCTCCAGGCGGGCGGGGATGCCGATGTAGCGCACGATGCCGTACAGGAGGAGCGAGGCGGAGACCTCCATGACGACGACGAGGGCGAGGAGCCAGGCGCCCCAGCCGAACGTCGGGCGCAGGTTGAAGGCGAGGAGGACGGCGACCTCGGGCATGAGGGGGACGCCGAGGCCGTCGAGGAGGAAGACGAGCGCCACGGCCACGGCGGGGTGCGCTTGCACGAGGTCCCACGGCAGGACGGGGCCCATTGGCCTGCGACGATTCGGCCCGTGCCGTATAAAGCAGCCGCAGGTTTGGACGCGCGCCTCTCGAACCTATAGCGCGGCGGCGGGCCCGGGCTCTGCCGCGGCGGCGGGCAGGGGCCAGGCGCGCTCGGCGAGGCGGACCACGATGCCCGCGAGGACCAGGCCAGCCACCACGTCGGCGACCCAGTGGATGCCAAGATAGAGCGTCGAGAAGACGATGGCGGCGGCGAGTGTGGTGGCGAAGATGACGTACCGGCGTGGGGCCCCGGTCCGCCACGCCACGGCGGCGAGGCCGACGCTGATGGCGGTGTGCAGGCTGGGGAAGCAATTGTTGAGCTCGTTGTAGGCGTAGATGTGTTCCCTCACCCAGGCGTATTGGATGGCGAGGTTCTGCACGGAGCCGGCGTTCGCGTCGCCGCCGTACCAGTGCCAGACCTCGCGCACGGGGAAGAACAGGTAGAACGGCAGCGCCAAGGCGAACGACATCGCGTACACGCCGAGCGAGCGACGCGCGAGCACACCCCGGTCGAGCCAGACGCCAAGCATCGGCGTGAAGATGATGATGGCGGGGTAGCCCGCGACGTACGCGGCCGTAAGGGCGGGCTTGAGGACGGGCTGGAGCGGGAGGAGCCCCGACTGCAGCCAGTGGTGGAAGCCGGCTTCGGGGCCGGCAAGAAGATGCGTGTAGTCCGCCTGCAGGACGTTATCGACGATCGGGTCCACCATCGACTCGATGAACTCGGGGATGAGCATGAGGATGAGTCCGGCCACGACCCAGCCGTGCCGTGCAAGCATCCGGCTGAGGTGGCGCAGGCTCCAGTATTCGCGGCGCCACGGCACGAAGAAGACGCCGCCAAGTGCCACCGTGGTGGGCAGGGCGAAGAAGAGCAGGATCGCCGTCGTGTCGAGGATGCGCTGCAGGTTGTCGTCCAATGCCAGGCCGACAAGACGCTGGCCGAGGGTAAAGGCATCGAAAGCCGCCGTCAAGGTCAAGCGCGGTCCCCGTCTGCCCGCGCCCGATGCTCAAGCTGGGCGCCCACAACAGCACCGCCGGCGGCTTCCACAACGCCGTGGCCGAGATGGTGGCGATCGGCGGCGAGGCGACACAGATCTTCTGCAAGAACCAGCGGCAGTGGCGCGCCAAGCCCATCGAGCCTGAGGCGGCCGCGGCGTGGCGGAAGGCGATGCAGGACTCCGGGCGCGACCTTGCGCACACCATGGTGCACGGCGCCTACCTCGTGAACCTCGGCCATCCCGATGCTGACAAGCGCGAATTGAGCCGCCTCGCTTTCCTGGACGAGCTGCGGCGCACGGAGCAACTGGGCATCCCGCACCTGAACTTCCATCCCGGCAGCCACCTCGCGGAGGAGAAGGGGCTGCGCGACGACAAGACGGCGCGCAACGCCGCCCTCGACCGCATCGCGGCCTGCATGTCGCAGTGCATCGACGAGACAAAAGGCGCCAAGGTGAAGTTGACGCTGGAGAACGCCGCGGGGCAAGGCACGAACGTCGGCAACACGTGGGCCGAGCTCGCCCGCATCGTGGACACCGTCGCCGACCCGCACCGTGTCGCCGTCACCGTGGACACGCAGCACTCGTGGGCGTGCGGCTATGACTGGCTCAAGCGCTACGACGAGTCCTGGTCCGAGTTCGACGGCGCCTTGGGCCTCAAGTGGCTCGTGGCGTTCCACCTGAACGACTCGAAGCAGCCGTGCGGCAGCCGCCTCGACCGCCACGACACCGCCGGCGAAGGCCACCTCGGCCGGCCTTTCTTCCACCGCCTCGTGAACGACCGCCGCTTCGACGGCAGGCTCGGCATCCTGGAGACGCCGGACGGGCCGGAGTCGTGGAAGAAGGAATTGGCTTGGCTGCGCAGCCTTCGTGAATAGCGGCAAGAGGTTCCTGCTGTCCGACGGCTTCCACGGACCCACGGAGCGCACGGAAACGCTGGCCAACCTGCTAAACGACGAATATTCAACAGGTTCCTGCAGTCCGACGACGGCGACGTCCACGTCAAGCGAACCGTTTTTGATGTTAGAGCGGAAGGGAATTGCCGGGGCGCGCTTCGTGCGCCTCGAATCCATCTTGAGGGCCAACTGCCACAAGGCGTCGCCGTCGGACTGCAGGACCCTGCCGGAGGACGGCGCAGGAACACGTTTCAGGGCCTTCCGCGCCTTCCTTGGTTTCCGTGGCCCCGTCTCGAGCGAGACAACCTCGCCGGGTCGCAAGCCAACGATCCACGGAAAACACGAAAGACACGGACGGAAGGGCTATTGCATTCTCACTTGAAACGTACGGTCTCTGCGTTCTGCAGGCTCCTGGCCTCGATCTGGAACTTCGCCTGGATGCTTTCCGCAAGGTCGATGCACTTCGATGCCTCGCCGTGGCCGGTGAGGACGAGCTTCGGCTTCGGGTCCATGGTCTGGATGTAGTTCATGAGCTGGCGGCGGTCGCAGTGGCCGGAGTAGCCGTCGATGGTGGCGAGCTCCATCTCGACGCGGATGCTGCGCGCGTTGCCGGTCTCCTGGATGGGCATCTCGCGCCAGCCGCGCTGCAGCTTGCGCCCGAGCGAGCCTTCGGCGTTGAAGCCCACGAAGCAGAGCGTGTTCTTCGGGTCGTCCGCCCAGTGCTTCATGTACTCCAGGACCGGGCCGCCGGTGAGCATGCCCGACGTGGCAAGGACGACGCAGGGGTCGGGGTCGGCGCAGACCTTCTGCCGCATCTCGTGCGAGTCCACGCGCTTGAAGATGGGACTGAGGAGCGGGTTGTCGCCCTGCTGGAAGATGCGCTGCTTCAGTCCGTCGTTCAGGTACTCCGGGTAGCACGTGTGCAGGGCTGTGGCCTCCCAAATCATGCCGTCGAGATAGACTGGCACCTTCGGCACCTCGCCCTTCTGCATGAGCTCCTCGATCACGAGCATCACCTCCTGGCTGCGCCCCACGGCGAAGACCGGGAAGATCGCCTTGCCCTTGCGGCCCAGCGTCTCCACGAGGACCTTCTTCGTCGCCTCCTGCGCCTCGGCGCGCGTCGGCTGCGTGTTGTCCTTGCCGCCGTACGTGGACTCGACGATGACGGCGTCGAGGCGCGGGAACTTGTTCGTCGCCGCGTTGAAGAGGAGCGACCGCTCGTACTTGATGTCGCCCGAGAACGCGACGTTGTAGAGGCCCTCGCCCACGTGGAAGTGAGCGACGCTGGAGCCGAGGATGTGGCCGGCGTCGTGGAACGTGAGGCGCAGGTCGGGTGCCACGTCGGTCGTCTCGCCCCAATCGACGGCGATCGTGTTCTTGAGGGCCTGGCGCACGTGCTCGGCGTCGAACGGCTTCTTGGCGCCCTGCGCCTCGGCGACACGGATGTAGTCGAGGCAGAGGAGCGCCATGATGTCGCGCGTCGGTGTCGTGCAGTAGATGGGGCCGTCGTAGCCGTACTTGAACAGGAGCGGCACCAAGCCGCAGTGGTCGAGGTGGCCGTGGGTGAGGACGACGGCGTCGAGGCTCGTGAACGGCTGCACCTCGCCGAGGAAGAACATCGGTGTCGCGGGGTCGTTCTCCTCGAACTTGACGCCGCAATCGACGAGGCACGAGTCGCGCTGCAGCATCGCGCAGGAACGACCGACCTCGCGCCATGCCCCAAGCGCCGTCATGCGCACCCATTTCTCGGCATCGTCGCCGGCCGCGGAGCGGTGCATGCGGCGGCCGACGCGGCGCAGGAAGGCGCGGCGCTCGTCCGCGACGCTGCGCAGGTACTCGCGCACCTCCTTCACGGTGCGGCTCGGGATCGGCGGCGTGCGCACGACCTTCGGGTTCCAGCCGACCTCGGCGCGGATCCGGTTCAATGTGGCACCCTTGGCGCCGATGGCAAGCCCCGGCCGCTCCACCTCGAGGGTCACCTCGCCCGTCGCCGGCGCCCACGCCAGGTCCGAGATCTTCGCCTCGGCTGGAACGATGCGGCGGATGCGCTTGTCCGCCTCCTCCGCCGGCATGAGCACAGAAGGGTCGGGCCGGATCGCGATGCGTTTCTGCAGGGCGCGCGCCAGTTTCGAGATGAGGCCGCCGTCCTCGGCGAAGGCCGCCGGCGTCTTCGTGTAGAGGACGAGCTCGTGCGCCTCGAAGTCGAGGTCTGTGACATCGACGGACTTGGGCAGGATGGCGTCCACTTGCTTGCGCATCTCGCGGAGGAGGTCTTCGACGGAGGCCATGGGGACGCCAAAAATGGGCAGGCGGATCCTGCTTGCGAAGGCATTGGGGGGGAGGGTTATGCGTGTTGCGCTTGTGGTTTGCATGTTCGGCCGCACGACGTCGGCCGAGCCACGGAAGCCACGGAAGCCACCGAAGACTGTGTGGCTAGAGGTTCCCGAGGCTTGCGCTTTCCGTTCGCAAGACTTGAGGAAAGCCCTGCCACACGTTGACGGAGTCGCAGGACGGTCCGTGTGCCGGCGGCGCCGTGGGGGTCGTGGTCCTCAGGACCGATTGTTTCAGGAGGCGCGCGGAGCGCGCCCTTGCTCACATTGGCATAGACGGTTCCGTCGTTGAGGCGCCCTTGCTCACATGGCATCGACCGTTCCGTCGTTGAAGTCGCCGTCGTCGGACTGCGGGAACCCGTTCAACGCGCCAACGTTTCCAACGATGGTTTGGTCCAGGGCAGCCTGGGAGAACAGTGAAATCCAAGTGAAGCCACTTGAAATTTTGCTGTTTGGACGGACCGCCATTTGACTGGTATGCTCGTTGGCTCCATGCAGTCGCTGACGGCCTCCTTGCCGCAGAGGTCGAGCAAAGTTCTTGCGTTCACGCACCTCCCCGCGGTGGAGGTCGTCGTACTCGTCGTGGAGCCCACGGGCATACCCGGGGTGTAGCCACCAGGGCCGTACCTCCTCGTGGGCCCGCCAACGTTCCTGTGTTCGGAAAACGCCAGGGCCACATTCGTCCGACGACGGCGGCGCCTTGCGGGAAGTGGCCCTCAAAAATGCGTTTGGGGGGCGCGCGCAGCGCGTCCTAGCCTCGCATGGTTTCGACCGTTCAGTCGTGCAAGTCGCCGTCGTCGGACTGCAGGAACCGGTGGAGGACGCCGTGTGGCAGGTCTGGGCTGTTTCTTACTCCGTCCAACCCTGCGGCAGCTTCAGCGCCTTGTGCCTCTTCAGGATCTCCTCGTCGCCCAGGCGGCGGAAGCCTTTCTCGTCGATGACGGCGACGTCCATGCCGTTGCCGGAGGCGGAGTCGCGGCGCATGGCGGCGTTCAGGGCGCGGATGGCGAGGTCCACGGCTTCCTTCACGTTCGTGCCGGCGCCGAGGCGGTCCTCGAGGACACCGTACGCGTAGGGCGAGCCGGAGCCGGTCACGGTCCAGGTCTCGGGGATGGCGCCGCCGGCTGCATCGACGGAGTAGATGGCGCCGCCGCGGTCGTCGAAGCCGCCCACGATGAGTTGCACCCAGTACGGGTTGAAGCGGCTCTGGTTCAGGATGTTGCCAAGGAGGGTGGCAGCACCGCGGACGGGGAGCGGATGGTCGCGCTTGAAGCGGTAGAGCTGCGCCTGCGCCTGCAGGTGGCGGGCGATCATCTGCGCGTCGCCGACGAGGCCGGCCGTGGTGAGGGCGAGGTGCGTATCGACTGCGAAGAGCTTCTGCGTGTTCTTGTGGCCGATGAGGTGCCCCATCGTGGCGCGCTTCTCGGTCGCCATCACGACACCGTCGGGGGCGGCGATGGCGAGGGTCGTGGTACCCGTCTTCGCGACGGGCGGGTCGTGCGCCGGGGCGTTTGCTGCGCGCAGCGGCGGCAAGGCGGGTTCGCCGGCGGGGGAGAGGCCGTGGCTTGCGTCGATGCGGAGGCTGGAGTCCATTGGCAAGGGCGGGATGCGCGGCCGTGCCATAAGAACGGTTCGCCGCGGGCCCGCGATGGGGGCAATCCTGAAGCGTCCGGTCGCCTTGCGGGAGCGTGCGCGAGGTGCGTCCCCTGGAGCCCGGCGACGAAGCGGGCGTCGCGGGGCTTTTTGCCGCCTACCTCGCGGAGTTCGGCGCCCTCATCGACACCGACGTCGCGGGCGAGGCGCGTGCCCTCTTCGCGACGTACGCAGCGCCCGATGCGCGGCTGCTGGTCGCCACCGTGGACGGCGCCGTGGCCGGTTGTGTGGGCTGGAAACGCGTGGGCTCGGCCTGCGAGATGAAGCGGCTCGTCGTGGCGCCGTCGCAACGCGGGCAGGGACTCGGCCGCGTCTTGGTGGAGGCGATCCTTGCCGATGCTGCCGAGGCTGGCTTTGGCCGCATGTTCCTCGTCACGACCGAAGCCATGGCGGCCGCCCGCGCCCTGTACGCGAAGCTCGGGTTCCGGCCGGCGTCCGCCTACCGGCCGACGGTCGTCACGTGTGCCCTCACCATGGACGTGGCGCTGGCAAAAGCCTGAAGGCGCCGGCCCCGTCGCCGCAACCATGCAGCCGCCCGTCGTGATCCTCGTGGGGCCGAGCCACCCCGGGAACGTCGGGGCCTCGGCGCGCGGGGCCGCCAACTTCGGCTGCCCAGATTTCCGCATCGTGGCCCCGCAGTGCGACGCCAAGGGCAAGGAGGCCTCCGACCGCGCCAAGCACGCCCGCCCGCTCCTTGCCGCGGCGACCGTGTTCCCCGACCTGCGCTCCGCCCTGGCCGGTGTGGGGATGGCCGTCGGCACGACCGCGCGCAGCCAGCCCTCGGAGAACCATTTCTTGCGCAAACCTTCCGACATCCGCGACTTCGTGGCGGGCCTCGGCGCATGGGACGGCAAGCTCGCGTGGGTCTTCGGCCGCGAGGACTCCGGCCTCACCGGCGCCGAGGTGGACCTCTTGGACGCCCTGGTCACGATCCCCACGGCGGAGTACTGGAGCCTCAACCTCAGCCACGCCGTCACACTTGCGTGCTACGAGCATTTCCGCCTCGGCAAGGCCTCCATCACGCCGGCGCGCAGCCTCGAACCGGACGCGCTCAACGCCCTGCACAATGCGTGGGACGCACTCGTCGAGGAGACGGAGCCGCGGGCGTGGCGGCAACGGACGGCGCGGGGCGTCTGGCGCAAGGTCGTCGGGCGGAGCTACCCGGACACCTTCGAGGTGCACAACGTGATGGGCATCCTCGCCAACAGCCTGAAGCGCTTCGGGCGCGAGGGGTACCAGACGGAGAAGTCGCAGGAGAACATGCGGGCGAAGGGACTCCTCGTGGAAGGCAAGGGCGGCTGCGTGATCGCCCTAGATGAGGGACAGGATGCCGGCGCCGGTGAGTGCGGCGGCCCGTCGTGCCGTGACGCTGCCGTCGGATGGGCGCAGGAAGCGTTCGAGCC
>JBHEMF010000018.1:0-13161 GCA_046352665.1 Thermoplasmatota archaeon | reverse complement strand
GTACAAGGCGATGCTCGCCGCCGGAAAGGTCGACCGGCTGCGCACGCTGCGCCGCTGCGTGTCCGCCGGCGAGCACCTGCCGGCCGCCACCTGGCACGAGTTTCACCGGGCCACCGGCATCAAGATCATCGACGGGATCGGCGAGAACGCGGCGCGAGTGGGCGCCCCGGCCGCCGCCTAGAGCAGGCGGCGCGCGCCGGCCGCTCAGCGCACGGCGGCGCCGAGGCGGCGGAAGTAGTCCTGTGCGTGGCGGGCCGCGGTCAGTCTCGGGTAGACGTTGTACGTGTTCGGGTCCGTCATGCCAGCGGCTCCTTGGTGGTTTCGCTCTGAAGCAGGTAGACGGGTCCGCCGCAGACGGCGCACTCCGTGGTCTGGACGGTCACGAAGAGCGGCCGACCTGGTTCGCGACGACGTCCAGCGGGTTGAAGTTGCAATCGCATAGCGTAGCGAAGACTTCGGGGTGCGGCGGCGGCTATGGCTGCCAGAATGGCGGGCCCGTAGTGTTTGACCTTCTGGGCGGCCAAGCCGCGCACGGTCCCCAGGGCGGCCAGGGTCGTGGTTGAACCTGGGCGATGCCGCGTAGCACGGCGTCGGTGGCGATGATGTACGGCGGCATCTGGGTCCGTCGGGCTTCGTCGGTGCGCCAGCTTCGCAGCGCCTGGAAGGTGTCACGCCTGGCCGGGCGTTCGAGGTGGGTGTTGTGGCAGAAGCCGCAGGTGTCCTTGGTGCGGACGTCTTCGTTGTGGTCGGAGTGCAGGTCATCAAGTCACCATCCGGCGGAGCAGGTAGGTGCTGCGCACTTGGAGGCCGGGGGCCTCGCTGTGGCGCAGTTGGTCTCGGATGGCCTGGCGCAGGGCCGCGTCAGGCGTGGGCTGTGACGCCACGCGGTGGATGGTTCCGTGGACGCGTGCGTGGAGCCGGGCGAGTTCCGCCGTCTTGCGGCTTAGGCGGCGGTCGCGGGCGTCGAGGCGCATGAGGTAGTCCAAGTTGGCCATCGTGGGCACCTCAGGCGGCGATGGCGGCCGCGGGCGCGGCTGCGAGGGTGTCGGCAGTGACGATGCCCTGGCGGAGGGCGACGTCGATGGCCTGGGTGGCGTAGGCGGCGAGGTTCTGGAGTCCGATGAGGTCCAGTTCGAGGCTGACGGTGCCGCCGGCCTTGGCGTTGAAGTCGTAGCCTTTGGCGCCGATGTAGACGCGGCCGTCCTTGACGGTGATGCTGAGGCTCTGGTATTTCGGCTTGATGCCGTTGATCCAGGCGCGTTCGGAGGGCTTGCTTGCGGGGGTTGTGTTGGGGGACATAGGTCCTCGGCCGTAAGCGTCGGATGCAGGAGCGAGACCCCGGAGGGGTTGAGAGGCTCCTGGTAGCCCTTACGGTGCTTGCCCCAGACCGCGGGTCGCAATGGGTCACCACCCTGCTGTTCGTCAGATGCGGCCGCTGACCCGTAGGTCGAAGCGGCTGCCGGGGTGAGTGACTCTTGCGGCTGCGGCGCCTTCGGGCGGGGGGCATGCTCGATAAGGGCCGACAAAGCAGGCCAGGGACCGTGGCCCCCAATGCGCCCCGCATGCTGCCCTGAACCGCCTTGGAGTAGGCATGAGCCGCGTCCAGAGCTTCGCGCCCCGTCAAGGGGCGCCGTGGCTGAGTGGCGCGAGGGCGTGACCTGGGCAAGGAGCGGCACCTCAGGCGTCGAATGGACTGGCGGGGTTATGCCAGTCGGAGTCTTGGCCGCGGCCTAGGAAGATGCTCGCCACTCGCCGCACCGGTTGCATGGGCAGCCGTGGCGGTGTGGTTTGGGAAGGCTGTTGGTGGCTTCTTGGGTGCGGACGACGCAGCGGGCGATGCGTGGCGGCCTCGGGCGGGGGTGCGCGAACACAGATTATTGGTGACTCGGGGGGCCGTATGCGAGGTGAAGCCGCGCAAAGGCGAGTTCCAAGCTTGTTCCTGTCGGTCAGATGCTGTGCCCTGGACGTCGTCCCAGGGGCTTCGCGATGTGCCATTGGGGTATGCGTCCTGCCTGTGTGTCGTGCATGGCTTTCTGTGCTTGGTGGGCGGTTCGTTTCAGAACGCCGTCCCACGCTCCACGTGTGGCCTCAGTGCGTATGCAGTGGCGATCCATGTGGTAGGAGCATAGCTCCTGGCTACACAAACCACAGACTTTCCTGGTCTCAGGGGCGCATTTGTCGCTGCCTGGGGCCTCGGGCGTTGCGCAAGGCGTGTCCCTGTATCCAAGGCAGCTATGCGCAACTGATGGCGGAGAGCTTGAGACGATTATGTCATCGACGGCCAGGTAGTTGCGATGTTCATGTCTTGGGGGATACCATAGGTCCCTATTTTCAGGCATAGTGCTTCGGGGATACCAGGGTCCCATCTTTTCAGACCTCGTAGGGGGTGGCTAGTGCGTGCCATTCTTCCAGGTCGCCTTCAATGAATACGCGTTGCCACTCGCCGCACTTCCGGCATCCGCAGTTGTCCGGGTGTGCTTCAGGCGTGCCGCGGGTGGCGCGTTGGGTCCTGCCGATTTCACCGTCGGCCATGTGTCCAAAGGACCGGTGGAGGATGCGAGCGGACTTTCTTTTGCCGTCTGCTCTCATAGGGGCCGATTCAAAGAGTTTGAGTCGCCACGAATATTCTGCGTAGGCGGCTTCCCAGTCTTGGATGCCTAGCCAAGTGGTTTCGTAAGGCTCCTTGTAGGACTCCCAACCGACGAGGCGTTGCTCTGCGTTGTATCGGAGCTTGCGGAGGTCAATCATTTCTCGCAGTTGATAGCTCAGAATCTTGTGGTATCGGGCATAGGATTCGAGCGGTGTGCCGACGTAGATGCTCGTCGCTTTAGCGCCAAGGCGAAGTGCTTGGGCATTGGTTTCAACGATTTCGACGGCGCGGGCGTAGTCTTCTCCGCGCCCGAGGCTGAAGTCACGGCTGTAGCGGTGAAATTCCTCATCCTCGACTACGGAGACTTTTCCGTCTTGGACGCGGTATCCGTTTAGGGTGAGGTCAATATGGGGGTGGCGTCGGGCGAGGCCGGCTTCGCCGTGGTCCTGGTAGCTCATGTGTGCGCCCAGGCGGCACATCAGTGCGGGTTGGTCCATCTCCCAAAATTGGTTGAGGAAGACGAACGGATTGCTGCAGTCACGGCAATCGGCGAGGTCATAGCCCAATAGCCCTGAGGTCCTGGCGCTGTGACGCCGGCTGTAGGCGTCCAGCCTCTGGATTGCCTTTTCGTAAGCCCTTTCCTTTTGGGATGCACGAAGCTGCAATCTGTGGTCGCCGGTCCCTAGGGCGTTTGGCCGGTTCCCGCGTAGTGGTTTGGCCTGGTTCTTTTGCATGCGCCATTTACGCGGATGGGGGAAATGAATGTTGCTGAGGGGTGTCCTAAATTGGCGGGCTTCATTGGCGTAGTTTGTGGTTTTCTTGAAGGGCGACAATGCCGCGTTCAAGTGCATGGCTCAGACTTGAGAATTCTCGGCCAGAACCGCTTCGGGCGGCGACCCATGCCAGCAGTTTGCGGTCAAGCGTGACTGAGACGCTGGCTTTTCGGAGGGAGGACCCCATGGGGGCCACTGAAGCGGCGGCAAGGTATAAGGGCCAAGCCGTGCTAAGCACGGCTATGGGCCCCCTTGGCGTGCTAAGTACGGACGGGTGCCAGTACTGTCGAAAACCGATGAAACCCCGCCTTCGCGCACGAAGTCAAGGGGCTGCCCAATGGGATTGGGTGGGCATGTGCTATCAGTGTCAGGCGAACGGCCCGGTCGCCAATGGAAAATCTTCAAGCGCTACCGTTGCTGCGCGGGGGCCACCTGCGGTGCAGCCCGTTGTTCCATGGCGTGGGCGGGAGGCGGCCAAGGCGTTCGCCGCTCGCAATGGCAGATCGGCTGTCAGGACCATGGCGGTGATGCCTAGGATGCCTGAGCGCGAAGCGCTCCGGCTACTAGCGATCGTGAGGCAGACGCCTGGATTGCGGGCGGCGCAGTATGCGGCGCTATTCAATCGGCACAAGGCCGAAACGAAGCATTATCTCCGGTTGCTCCTCGCTGCGGGGGCAGTTGCAGTCAGCCCAGCGGGCGTGGGTGGCCCCAAATCGATTTGGGCCATTCGCGGCGTTCCTTTGGTTCCCTGGGCTGGAAAGATGCCCCCGAGGGTAAGAGGGCGCGATCCAATTCCAAAAAGCGAGAACCAGAGGTTGGCTCGGGCCATAGCGTCGGAGGCTCTTTGGTGTCAAGAGAATTCGTTGCGCTGCTCGTGATGAGGGCGGCCGGTGGACCTCGCTTAGTTGTCGTCGGGCGTAATTCGAGGTCCCTGGTTGGCGCCGTGGTGGAGGTCCTGGTGGACCTCGCGCCGTGGTCGAGGTTCCTGGTGGACCTCGCGTCGTGGTCGAGGTTCCTGGTGGAACCTCGGGGGCGTTGTCGTGGTTTGAGGTCCTGGGGAACCTCGCGGCGCGGAGTGGTGGTGGAGGTCCTGGTGGAACCTCGGGGCGTCGTCGTTGGGTCTGAGGTCCCCGGGGAACCTCGCGGCGTGGAGTTGTGGTCGAGGTCCTGGTTGGACCTTGGTCGTAGGTTGAGGTTCCTGGTGGAACCTCGCGTCCGCGGTGCGAGGTCGTTTCCCCCTGCGGCAACGTGTTGGTTGAGCTTGCTGCGCAATGCTTGTCCCCCCCTGCTTACGCCGCCCAGCGGCGCCGAGCCCCTTTCTGTAAGATGATGGCGACGCGTAAGGGAGCCCCCTGGCGCCGCCAGGGCAAATGCGCCCCCCCAAGGCATGGGGGCGGATGGGTGGTCGGGGCGGGGGGCCCATGAAAATTGGGAAAAGGGGGGAAGGAGTGTTGTGGCGTCTCAGACGGCCTGCGACGCCATGGCCCGTGCCAGTTGGGCGGCGAGCAGGTTCACGAGGTCCATCCCTGCTGGGAGCCCGGCCTGGGTCTCCATGCGGGGCGGCGTCGTTGCTCCGGTGGATGGGGTTGCAAGGACGCGGGCGCGGGCGTCCTCCTCGCTGAGGTGGACGTAGTGGGCCGGCATGGGGCTGGTTGCGCTCCAGCCGTACTTCAGTCGCAGGGCTGCTTCGCGGTAGCCGTGGCGCGCGTCTCTCGTGGCGGCGGTGTGGCGGAAGTCGTGGCAAGAGTAGTGCTTGCGGCTTCCCGTGGGCTTGGCGCCGACGAGGGCGAAGAGGTCGCGGATGAGGTAGTTGGCGCTGTCACTGTTGAGTCCGCGCACGTGCGTGAAGTAGGCCAGTGCCACAAGGAGGGGTGACTCGGGGTCCAGGCGGCCGGGGTGGACGCTGATCCACGCCTTCAGGGCCGGCACGGCGTCGCGGACGATGACGTAGCGGGCTCCAGTCTTGAGGCCGTGGCTCACGGTCTTCTCCTCGCGGAGGCTGAGCTTGGCTGTCTTGGTCCCCTCGTCGAAGGTGACGTCGCTGATGCACAGGCTGAGGGCTTCGCTGATGCGCATGCCGCTGTCCCAGAGGAGCCACAGGAACGCTTGGATGAGTTCGTGGGCGTACGCGGGGGCCTGGCTGCTGCGCTCGATGTAGCCCGGGATGGCGTCGAGGGCGGCGAGGAAGTCCCGTTCGGGGATGACGGCGCCGCGCACGTTCAGCTTGGGGCGTGCGACCTTGAGGACTTGCCGGAACTCGTAGGGCATGTCCTTCGTCTCGCGGAGCTTGAAGGCGTCTTTGAGGATGGCCTGGACGTAGAGGCTGAGGGTCTTGAGGCTGCTCAGGCTGTGGTCCTGGCGGTAGGCCCCCAGGAGGGCGGATACGTCTTCTGGGGTCGTCGTGTCGAAGGGGCGCCCGAGGTGCCGGTCGAAGCGGATGAGGCCCAGGAGGTAGGCGTAGTTGCTGGCGGGCCTGATGCCGGCGTTCGTGCGCTGTTCGAGGGTGCGGACGGCAAACGCGATGTTGTGCGTGCTGACGTTGGCGAGGGCGCGGTTCGTGATCCTCGTAACTGCGTCGGCCTTCGTCTCGGCGGTCGGCTTGTTGTCGGTCGGTTTGTTGTCGGTTGGGTTCATGTCGTTCGTTTCTCCAGTTCTTTGCTGGAGTATCGGTGTTCTGTCCTGGTTCCTTGGTGTGTTCGGGCGAACACACCAAAGAGGGACTTTACCACCGATTGCACCGATTTCACCGAACTCAAAAGCGGGGCGCCGGTTCCGAGAACAAATCCAGGCCGCAGCTAACTCAGGTAGAGGCCAGTCCGCGACGTCTCGATGCGTGAGCGGACTCCTGCACGATTCGTCACGTGCAGACGGCGATGCGCCCTTCTCAACTACGCAGCCGGCCCAGGCTTCCGGGTGAGCGTCCGCACGACGAAGAACGCGACCACGGCCACCAGGATCGCGAGCACGGCCCGCGCGATGGGGACGTACTGGTAGTCGAACCAGATGCCGATGATCTCCATGATGGAGACGAACGCCGTGACGACGGCGGCGCCAAGCACCGCGAGACCGATCCAGGTCATCACCTTGCGCGCGACGGCTTCCTGGGTCGGTCCGGTGCGCCCCGGCGGGACTGGCATGAACTGGTCGGTCGGCGGGTATGGGGGCGTGAAGTCGTTGCTCATGTCCAGGTCCTCCGCAAGAGGAAGAGGCTGACTGCGAGGGCCGCCATCACGGCAGCCACACCTGGGCCCGGCGTCGCCGCCCCTGCGCCGGCACGGTTGCCTCCGGTAGGTGCGCCGCCGGTGCCTGAGATGAAATGCGAGATGTCCGGGTTGGTGACCACCAGGTGGTCCGTCGCGTTCTGGCTGTACGTGGGGAGGAACTGCACCTTGCCTTGGCCGCGCTCGACCACGACGTCGCCATCCCAGATGGCCGCGAGGAGCTCGTAGTTGAAGTCGTCTGGCAGGAGGAGCTCGGTCGCCGCGATGCGCGTGGCGTCGGCCGGCACGGCCGCGAGATCGACCCACTTCTCGTCGGCCAGCACACCGGTGGAGACCTCGCGGGCCCTGAGTTGCAGGCGCAAGGGCCGTGAGTCGTGGCCGCCTTCGTTGGTGAGGTAGGTCGAGGCCTTCACGCGCACCTTGGCGTCCTTGGCTTCGATGACCTGCACGTCCACGTCGCCGATGCGGAGGCCGGTGTCGTACACGGTGGGCTCCAGTGCGACGACGTTGCTCACCTGCACCTGGCCGCGCTGCACGATGCGGCCCGCTTGGCCGACGGCGACCTCGATGCGGTAGCCGGAGATGCGCGGCAGCGCGAGTCGGACCTTGACCTCCTTGGAGCGGTCCTTCTCCATGGCGCCGACGTCGGCGTGCGCCGTGGCGATGAGCATGTTCGTGGTGACGTCGAAGGCCTTCACGGTGAGGTTGAGCTCGCCGCTCGGGGCCGCGAGGTTGTCCAGTGTGGCGATGACGTCCAACTGCACCTGGCCGGTGGAGACGACGGGGGCCGCGACGTCGATGCGCACGAGCCCGAGCTGGTTGGAGGGTTTGTAACCCGAGAAGTCCGTGCAGCCGGCGAGCGCCACCGCAACGACGACGCAGACGAGGACCCCACGCACACGGCGTGATGCGGGTGGGGCGGTTAATCGTTGGGGGAGATGTTCCGGGGCGGCGACCTAGATGACCGTCCCATGTCCCTTCCTGGGCAGGGGCAGGTGCTTGTCCGCATAGGCCTCGAGACGGGCGATGACTTCTTTCCGCAGTTGGCTGGGCGGCACGATGTGGTCCACGATGAGGTCGTTCGCGACGACGTGGATGTCGATGTCGCGCTTGTACTCCTCGCGCTTGTCGGCCACGAACTTCGCCTGCTCCGCCTTGTCCGCGATCTTCGCGATGTGGTTGGCGTACACGGCGTTGATCGCGGCCTCGGCGCCCATCACGGCGATTTCGGCGCCCGGCAAGGCGAGTGTTGCGTCGGGCTCGAAGGCGGGGCCCGCCATGGCATAGATGCCGGCACCGTACGCCTTGCGGACGACGATGCAGAGCTTGGGAACTGTGGCGATGCTCGTTGCGTAGATGAATTTCTTGCCGCGCTTCAGGATCCCGGCAGCCTCGACCTCGGAGCCGACCATGAAGCCGGGCGTGTCGCAGAGGTAGAGGAGCGGAACGTTGTAGGCGTCGCAGGCGGTGATGAATTCGGCTGCTTTGTCGGCAGAATGCGGGAAGATGGCGCCGGCGCGGACGGCCGTGTTGTTGGCGACGATGCCGACGGCGATGCCCCCGACGCGGGCGAAGCCGGTGAGGAGCTCGGTTGCGTGCCCCGGCTTGATCTCGAACCAGGAGCCGCCGTCCACGAGTGTGGCGAGGGCGTCGTTCATTTCGAACGCCTTGTTCGGGTCGGCGGGGACGATCAGTTCCAGTTCGGCCGGGGCACGGTCGGGTTCGCGGGTCTCCGTGCGAGCGGGGCGCTCGTCGCAGTTGTCGGGCAGGTACGACAGGAGCTTCCAGACGGCAAGGGCGGCCTCCTCCTCGGTGTCCACGACGAGGTGTGTGGAGCCGGAGACCTCCATGTGGAAGTCCGCGCCGCCCAATTCCTGCATGGTGACCTTCTCCCCCGTGACCATCTCGACCATCCGGGGGCTGGCGATGCACAACGCACTCATGCCGCGCACCATGATGCTGAAATCGCAGAAGACGGGCGTGTAGGCAGCGCCGGCGACGCATGGCCCGTACAGCACGGAGACTTGCGGCACCTTCCCCGACAGGAGGCTGTGGTTGTAGAAGTATTTCCCGATGCCGCGGTTGTTCGCGAAGAAGCCGGACTGGTCCGTGATGCGGGCGCCGGAGGAGTCGATGAGGTAGAGCACCGGCTTCTGCGCCCGCAGCGCCCGCTCCTGCACGCGGATGAATTTCTCGACGCCGCGCTCCGCCATGCTGCCGGCCTTCACCGTGTAGTCGTTCGCGATGACGAAGAGCGTCCGGTCGCCCATCCTGGCCGCACCCGTCACCATGCCGTCGGCGGCGAGGCCCTCGGCGGCCTTCTGGTTGTTGGCGAAGAGGCCGTCCTCGAAGGCGAGGCCGTCAGGGAAGAAGAGCGCCAGCCGGTCGCGCACGAACAGTTTCCCCTCCTCGGCGAGCTTCTCGCGGTACTTGGCCGGGCCGCCTTGTTTCAGGCGCTCGATGTCGGCGAGCAGGGCTCCCTCCCGCGCGCCAGACGTCGGCTTGGCGGTGGTCTCCGTCTTCGGGGCCATGACGGAGGGACGGGCTGGAGGTTCTTAGATAGGCATCGTCCCTCGGTATGCCCGTGGGCTCCATGACGGGTGGGATGACCTTGCTGTCGGGGAGGAAGGCGAAACCAAGGATTCCAAGAAGTTTCACGCACCCCATCGAGGAGAAAGTCGCCTTGCAACCCGTGGAGCCGACGAGCATACCAACAGGGCGGCGCTTCACCACTTCCCGTCTTCCCCCTCGCGTTACCCAGGTTGGATCTCGACTACGACCCGCTCCGTGTCCAGCGTCTCGCCTGCCTTCGCTTGCACCGCCACGACGACGCCCGCGGCCGGCGAGCGGACCTCGTTCTGCATCTTCATGGCCTCCAGCACGAACAGGACGTCGCCCTTGCCGACGGCGGCGCCGGCTGCGACGCGGACCTCCACGAGCTTGCCGCTCATCGGGGACCTGACCTTGGTGTGCGCCGCGGCGGCACCGTTGGCTGCGTTCCCCGCGGCCGTCCATTCCTCGACGCGGAACTGCAATTCCTCGGCGCCGACGCGGGCCACGCCGCGCACGACGTCGGCCACGACCTCGGTCCGCCCAATGTCGAATGCCTCTTCATCGACGGTGACGTGCCAGCCGGTCTCCGTCTTCCGGAGCTCGACGTCGTGGACTTCCGCGCCGAGGCGAAGGCGGCCCCTGCCTCCTTTCACGCTGACACCTCCAGGCGTTTCGTGCGTTTCGTGGTCTTCGTGCCCGGGGGGACGAAACACGAAAACAATGAAAACCACGAAGCCGAAACTTCGCACGTCATTGCGCCTCCCAACTCCGCCGCGTCCCCGCCGCGACCCTTCTGGGCAGGTTCTGCCGCACGGATGCACTGGCGAGCCCGCCACCTCGGGCCTGCTCGATGGCGACGGCGACCTCCGCAACGAAACGGCGCCGCGCGTGGCCCTCGGCCTGCACGCGCTTCGAGATTTCCCCCGCCAAGTCGTTCTCCTCGAGGAAACGGGTGGAGATGTCGCCGGCGCGGAATTTCGGATGGGCAAAGAGCGCCTGATGGAAAGGGACGTTCGTCGCGAAGCCGTCGATGCGCAGTTCGGCTAGGGCGCGCAGCATCCGGTCGCAGGCTGCCTCCCGCGTGGGTGCGTGCACGAGGATCTTCAAAACCATGGAGTCGTAATCGGCGGGGACGGTCCAGCCTTCGCGCAGCCCGGAATCGATGCGGACGCCGGGGCCGCCGGGGACCTGCAACCGCCGCACGGGTCCGGGACTTGGGGCGAAGCCGCGCGCCGGGTCCTCGGCGTTCACGCGCGCCTCGAAGGCGTGGCCGCGCGGCCGGATGTCCTCCTGGCGCAGTGTCAGGCGCTCGCCGCTTGCGATGCGGAGCTGCCACTGCACGATGTCCACGCCCGTGACGAGTTCCGTGACGGGGTGCTCGACCTGAAGGCGGGTGTTCATCTCGTTGAAGTGGAGCTTGCCGTCCTGCAGCAGGAACTCCATCGTGCCCGCGTTCTGGTAGCCGACGCGATGGGCGAGTGCCACCGCCTTGGCGCCGATGTCGTCGCGCAACGCCGGGGCGAGGGCGGGGCTCGGGGACTCCTCGACGAGTTTCTGGTGCCGGCGCTGGATGCTGCACTCCCGCTCGCCGAGGTGGATGGCGTGGCCGTGCGTGTCGGCAAGGATCTGCACCTCGACGTGGCGCGGCCGCTCGAGGTACTTTTCCAGGAATACGTCGGGAACACCGAACGCGGCCGCGGCCTGCGCTTGGGCGGCGGCAAGCTGGGAATCCATCTCGGCCTCGCCGCGCACGACCCGCATGCCGATGCCGCCGCCGCCCGCCGCAGCCTTGAGGAGGACGGGGTAGCCGATCCGCTTCGCCTCGCGGCGCGCCTCGGCGGCGTCGCGCAGGGTCGCGGTCCCGGCGGCGACGGGAAGCCCTGCAGCCTCGGCCTCGCGCCGGGCCCGCGTCTTGTCGCCCATGCGCTCCATCGCTTCCGGCGGTGGCCCGATCCATTTCAGGCCGGCCTTGAGCACGGCCCGGGCGAACGCGGCGTTCTCGGAGAGGAAGCCGTAGCCGGGGTGCACGGCGTCGCAGGCGGTGTCGCGCGCGGCCTGGACGATGCGGTCGCCCAGGAGGTACGACTCGCGGCTTGGCGCGGGCCCGATGCGCACCGCCTGGTCGGCCATGCGGACGTGCAGGGCGTCGGCGTCGGCGTCGGAGAACACGGCCACGGCGGCGACGCCAAGTTCGTGGCAGGCGCGCACGACCCGGACGGCGATCTCGCCGCGGTTGGCGACCAGGACGCGCTGCAGCAAGGCGTTGCTCGACCGCCGTTCCGCATGAAAAGGCGACGGTCGCCGGCTCACTTGCGGCGCTGCCAGGGCTGCCTCGCGTCCGGCCGGCGCCCCGGCTTCGGTCCGTCGCGGCGTCGCCCCGCAAGCAGCCACGCGGCGAGGCCTCCCACCACGACGAGGCCGGCAACAAGGAGGATCCACCACGGGAATCCGAGTCCGGCCGCCGCCTTCGCGTTCACGGGACTCGTCGAATCCGGGGTCACGTAGCCGTCGTACACGACGTGGCCGGCGAGGTCGTACGTGCCAGCCGCCGGCGGCGTCCAGTACGCGGTGAGGTTCACGGTGGCGCCCACTGGCACTGCGAGGACGGGGCTCTCCAGTGCTGCGAGGAGCTCTCCGCCTTGCTTCACCTCGGCTTTGAGCTGTGCTGCGCGGATGGCGACGTTGCCGTCGTTGCGGAACGTCCCGTCGATGCGCAGCGGCAGCCCGGCGGTGCCGTACGGGGCGTGCTGGATCGCAAGCAGGGTGCCGCTGGGAGGGTGCTCGCCTGGCACCGTGACCTTGAAGGGGCGGTCCGCCGCGAAGCCCTGCGGGACCGTCGATTGGAAATGCATGACGTACTGGCCGACGGGGAGCTTGTCCGTGAAATAGACGGTGAAACGCCCGGAGTCGCCGGCCTTCAGTGTGAGCGAGCCGTTGCCGCGGGCGAGGACGGCCGTGCCGTCGAGGGCGGTGACGGTGGCCGCCATGCGGGCCGTCGCGGCCACGTTCCCCGTGTTGGTCGCGTTGGCGTGGCCCACTGGCGGGTTCAACGACTCCACGTCCGAGGCGTCAGCCTCCGTCCAGCCGAGCCGCACGACGGCCGTGCCGCCCACGGTGACGTTCAGCGGGACGGCGGCGGCCACGGCGACCTGGGAGTTGCCCGACTCGTCCTGCGTTGCCGCCCCGGTGAAGCGCAGCAGCGCTTCGCGCCCGCCGGGCCCCGCCAGGGCGGGCACCTGGATCGTCACCTGCACGGACCTCTGGTCGGCGGGACCGAGGTGGAACGAGCCCGACGGCGACGTGGACATCCAGGGGCCGGCTTCGCCCTCCGCCGCGATGGCGATGTCACGGCCGTACGGGCAAGGGTTCTGCACCGTGACGGAGCGGACGTAGGACTGGCCAGGCTGAGCGTCGGCGACCGCCATCGCGATGGGAGTCACGCCGACGCTGTTGCAGCCGGCCTGGCCGTCCAGGGCCGGAGCGCAGGCGACCGCCACCAGCATGAGGGCCAGGGCGGGTCGGAGCGAGCGCACCGCACCTCGCAGCGCTGCCGGGCTTTACAGGCTCTTCCCTATCCGGCTACGGCCGTGATTGTGAGCGTGCTCGTGTAGGTGCCGGCGGGGACGTACTGGTCGGCGCCGCTGGGCATCGTCATCTGCCAGTACAATGTCTTGGACGAGCCTGCGCCGCTGGAGAGGTCGAAGCTCGACAGCGTGGCGGTGGACCCGGACAAGGCGGAACTGGAGCCCATGTCCGAGTTCAGGCTGTAGGCGACGTTGCCCACGGCGATGGTGTGCGTGCCGTCCGTGGGGGTCGTGCCCGAAACGCGCACGTCGATCTGGACGTTGCCGTAGTTTTGGACGCTCGCGCTGATGATGTTGCTGTTGGTGCCCGGAGAGAGGCTACCTGTGAAGGTGACGCTCGAGCTCGCCGTCGATGCGACGAGTTGGGCATAGTTGAAGGTCGCAAGCGACGCGACGTTGTCCCCGGTGGCGGCGGACGCGTCCGTCGCGGTGGCCTTGAC
>JBHEMF010000017.1:0-13308 GCA_046352665.1 Thermoplasmatota archaeon | reverse complement strand
CCTCCTCCATGGCACGTTCGGCTTCGCGCAGCCCTGCCATGAGTCCCACGTGCACCGTCCCCGTTGGCGCGCTTCCCGTGAACGGGACCGTTGCGTGCAGTCGGTAACGCGCCGTGCCCCACTGGCTGCGGAGCTCCGCAAGCGAGCCGCGCGCCACGATGCGGCCGCCGTGCATGAGGAGGATCGCGTCGCAGAGCTCCTCGACCTGCTTCAGGTTGTGCGCCGAGAGCAGGATCGCCTTGCCCGCCTGGCGCTGGCCCGACAGGAACGCATCCAGTTCCCGCCGCGTGGCAGGGTCGAGGCCACTTGCCGGCTCGTCGAGGAGGAGCACCGCCGGGTCGTGCAGGAAGGCGCGCGCGATGGCGACCTTGCGCGCCGAGCCCTTGCTGAGCTCGCCGATGGGTTTCCCCCAGTGCTCGCGGCCGAGGCGGAGGCCGTCGAGGAGCCGTTCGGCGCGGGTGTCGGCGTCCTTGCGGCCCAACCCGTAGAGGCCCGCGAAGAAGGCGAGGTACTGCAGCGGCGTCTGGTCGTCGTAGAGCGGCGAGTCCTCCGGCAGGAAACCGAGGCCTTTGCGGGTCGCCGGCGCCGACGTCGGACGGCCTTCCAGATCGGTCGTCCCCGCCGTGGGCTCCAGGATGCCGCACAGCAGCTTCAGGAGTGTCGTCTTGCCAGCCCCGTTGTTGCCGACGAGGCCGACGATTCGCCCCGCGGGCACGTTGAGGTCCACGCCGTCCACGGCACGGACGGCCCCGTACGATTTGGCGAGGCCGCGGGCGGACAGCACACGGCGGCCAAGGAAGGAGGAGATATCATGGTGCCGTCGCGGTACGCGTCGAATTTCCCTGTGGCGAAGCTGAGGAACCACGAATTTCACGAATTCCACGAAACGGCAAAGGTTCGTGCGATTCGTGGAATTCGTGGTTTCACTAATCGGTTAGGACGGCCTCGAAGACAAGGTACTCCGTCTCCTTCATGCCGTGGCCGCGGTAGGCCCGCAACGCGGACTCGTTATGGCGTTCCACGTAGAGGCGGATCGACCGCACGTCACCTTCTGCGCGGGCGGCATCCTGGACGGCGCGGTACAGGGCCGAATAGACACCCGTGCCGCGCCGCTCGGGAGCCACGAAGACGGACTGCAGCCACCAGTACCACGCGCCATGCCAATCGGACCACTCCGCCATCACGTACAGTGAGCCTACGACGGCGCCGTCCTCCTCGGCGACGAAGGCGCGGCCGCGGCCGGGGTCGTCGAGGAGTGCAGCCACTGCCGGCTTCACGACGGCGGCGTCGAGCCGGACCTTCTCCGACTCCCAGGCGTTGCCCAAGGTCGAGCGCACCAGCGCGTCGAGGTCGGAGAGGCGGGCGGGCCGGACACGCAAGGCCATGTCGGCGCCTACCGCGGCTCCGCTCATTGCGTTGGCGATGCGAAAAGCGAGGGAAAGGAAGGAAGAGGGGGAAAGGGAACCGATCCCGGCCTAGGCCAGGGACCGAAGCAGGCGCCTTACCTGGCGTTGCCGCGGAAGCAGTCGCGACAGAAGACGTCGCGGCCGGCCGTGGGCTGGAACGGGACCTGGGTCTTCGTGCCACAGCGCGTGCAGGTGGCGTCGAACATGGGGCGGTCTGCCCCACGGTCGCCACCGAAGCCGCCGCCGCGGGGGCCACTGCCGAAGCCGCCGCCACTGGGGCGGGGGCCGTCGCGGCGGGGGCCTGCGGGGCGGTCCTTCTGGAAGCAGTCGCGGCACTTCACGGGGCGCTGCCCCGTGGGCTTGAACGGCACGGTTGTCTGCACGCCGCATTCGGCGCACACGACCTCGAACTCTTCGCGCGGGGCGCGATTCTCGTACATATCCTATATCTCCTATGTCCGGGAGCGGCACGGATGCCGTCCCATGTCTCGACCCACGAGCCCCTCCTATAAGAACGGATGGGTGCGGGGGTTGCTGCAGGCGGCCTGCTGCGCCGGAGACGTCGGCGGATTGGCGGCAAACTCAATCGGGACGACGCAACGCCTAATACCGCGCCGGCGGGGGTGCGGGGCATGGTGGGTCGGGAAGCGAAGGCTTGGGCGTCGGCAGGCATCGTCGTCATGGCATTGCTTGCCGGGTGCGTGGGACATCCGCCGGCGCGTGGGACCACGAGCCCCGGCGTGTCCATGCCTGAGCCGGCCGACCCTCGCATCCCTGCCCCGACGGACCCGGCTCCCGGGCCTGCCCACGGGAACACGACGGGGCCCGGCCTCCCGCAAGCCCTCGCCGTCGCCGCTGGCCAGACGAAGGGGCTCCCTTACCCGCTCTTCTCCGCGCACGTGACGAACATCACGACCCTGCCCGACCTGTATTCGCACGAGTCAAGCCTCGCGGTGGCGCCCGACGACGAGACCCTCATCGCCTGCGCCCCGACGAACACGGCACCATTGTCCCAGATCCATGTCTCGCATGACGGCGGGGCGACCTGGCTCGTGGCGGGCACGGCCACCTCCGCCACAGATGTGCAGCGTTCCCTCGTGGACTTCACGGCCGACTGCGACGTGGCCGCCGACGCGGCAGGCAACCTCTACGCGGCCGAGATGACGACGCAGGACACGATCCTCGTCTCATCGAGCAGCGACGCCGGCGCCAGTTGGACGAGCAATTCCCTTGCCTCCGGCCTGCCAACGCCCGGCACCAGGGACGTCCGGCCTTGGCTTGCCGCCGGCGGACCGGGCATCATCCACCTCGTCTTCGAGCAAGTGGGAGATTCAGGATACGAACTGCGGTACACGAAATCGACGACCCAGGGGGTCGCGTTCCAGCCACCCGTGACCGTTGCAGTGGCCAGCGGCGGCAAATCCATCCAACCCGGCCAGTTCGACGCCGCGCCCGACGGCACGGCCATCGCGATCCCTTACGCGGTAGGCGGTGGCACCTTCGACGCCGTCGCCGACCTCCATGTCGCAAGCAGCGCGGATGGCGGCGCCACCTGGAAGGACACCGTCGTCGCTGCGACCCTTGTGTACCATTGGCCCGCCCTTTCCATGGACAACGGCGGCATCCTCCACCTGGCCTGGACCGGGCCCGGCGCCTCGCCCGTCATGTACGCCACGTCCACGGACGGAGGCGCCACCTGGGCGGCACCGCTCGCCGTCATCGGCGGCGTCTCGAACGCCGTCCCCGGCGTCAGCGGCGGAGCGAAAGGACAGGCCGTCATCGCTGCCTACGGGGCCACCGATTCCCCCGACGGCCCCCGCGGCTACCTGCATTGGGCCCGCATCACCGGCGCCGACCAGGCACCGAAGGTCGCCACAGCGACCACGACGGCGACGCCCATATCGCCGCAAGCTGCCGCACCCGAGTACACGACCGTCCGCCTCGACAGCCACGGCATGATGCGCGTGGCGAGCGCGTACGGTACGCGCGACGCGGCGGGGCAGTTCGGCTGGATCATGTTCTACCAGGCGCAGATCGACGGCCCACCGACGTAGCGCATGGGCTCCAGGAACCTGTGAGTGAGCCGAAGACCGGCATTTCGACGTATTCAAGCGAGCGGCAGCGGAATTCCGCGAGCACCGCGAAATGCGCCTGCGAGCGGAATAGTCTGGCCTTCGCGGATTTGCGGATGGAGCGCGCCGCAGCGCGCTCCAGCCGAAGCGAGCGAAGCGAGCGTGCTATCCGCGAAGGCCCCGAGCGGAGCGAGTGGGCCTTCGCGGATTTGAACCGCGGTCTATAGGTCCCGAACCTACAAGTATACCAAGCTAGCCCAAAGGCCCGTTGCTGCGGAAGCTTCCTTCCAGGGGCTCAGCGTCGCGGCCAAACCGGGCGGCTATATCAGCCTTGAGAGGCGCGGAGGCGCGGCCTCGCTTAGAGGACCGTGATGTCGTCCAGCCAGTAGCCGCCTTTGTCGGAGCCGGCGGCGCACACAATCGGGAGGTTCGGAGGTACGCCCGAGTTGTCGCTGCAGCCGGAGTCCGAGTCGAACTGGAACGCCACCTGGAAGTTCTTGCCGTTGACGCTGGCATCGATGTTCAGCGTGTAGAGCGTGAACTCGTCGTAGATGTCGTTGATGAGCGGTAACGCCACTAGCGCTCCCGACGGACCCGCCGAGATCGTCAATCCGTCGATGCCGTTGCCTTGCTCGGCGCCGCCCTTGATGTAGAACGAGAGCTGATGCGACAGGGCACCGGCGGGGATGGGGATGTCCTTGCTCGTCATCGTGGATCGGTACAGGTCGGGGTAGCCGGAGTGCCAGCTCTTGGCATCCGTCTTGGCGGCGCTGGAGTCGATGAACCACTTGCACTGGTCGGTGCCGCCGATCTTGCAGGGGCCCGGGTAAGGCGCGCAGGCGGTGTTGGTCGGGTCGCAAGCGGGCTGTACGATCATCGTGATGCCGTCTTGGACCATGAGGACCGAGGTGATGGTCCACTGGCTTGCGTCGCCTTCGGCGCCGTCGAAGAAGATGGGCCCCGCGGCACCCCCGGCGGTGCCAGGAAGCCGAGGCGTGACCACGACCGTGCCGGTGCCGTCCGTGTAGCCGCTTGCCCGCACGGTGGCGACGACCTCGTACTTGCCGGCGCTGGGGAAATTGAGACTGAACGTCGCAGGCAGGTTCGGGACGGAAGGGCCGTTCTGGGCCGCACCGCTCAGCGCCGTGCCGTTGCCGTCCTGCGTCTGCCGGTATGCGATGGTGACCGTGTAGGAAGGGTGGGTGTCCTTGCCCCCGGACTTGAAGGTGGCCGAGAGCGTGAAATTCACGTTGAGCGGCGCCGGACCGTCAATCGTCTTCCGGTCCAGTGCGACCTTGATGGTTCCTGGGCTGCCGCCAGCCCCGCCGGTGCCGGTACTGCCGCCTCCCCCGCTGCCGCCTCCACCGCCGCCATCAGCGCCGCCGCCGCCATCGCTCGTGCCGGTGCCGGCTGCACCGCTTGTCGTGTCCGAAGACCCGGAGCAGCCGGAGATCACAAGAGCCGCCAATACGAGCAGTGCTAGCCCACGCATGGAGCTCCCATCAACCCATTCCCCTGATAGCCTTTGTCGGTGTTGCTCGAACCGGGGTTTAGCGCACATGACCCTGATGTCGTCGAGCTAGTATCCGCATCTGCCCGAGCCTGGATTCCACTAGCATTGCGTATTCGATGCGATGGAGGCACTGAGCCCAGCAGGCGACGAAGAAATCTGGGAGAAGGGGAAAAAGAAACGCAGCCTCGGTCACCCGACGCATACGTCATTGAATGCGGCTGGAACCACTGCGGGGAACAGGGTGGCTCCCCAATTAATCCGCACGCGAGTCTGGGTCGCGCCGCATGGGGCACCCCCCGGGGTGGTTGTAACCCAGGGTAGAGAAACGCAGTTGCCATTGGCTCCGACGTTCCAGCCCGGGACGTTAGGAGGCGTGGGCCCGGGCGCGCACGGTGTCGCGCCTACGCATTCGATTCGCCCGCCGCCCGCCGGAAGCATGTTCGAGAACGCGTAAATTCCTGTGTAACCCGGTGGCGTGCAGGTGGCATCGACGGGGACAACGTCTACGCATGCATATACATCGCCGGAACTGGGCCCAGCGGGCGGGAAATCGAGGTAGAACCCGCGCCCGGGCGCAATCACGCACGTCGGCGCGTAAGGCGTCGGAATTCCGCAACCAGTACTAACATCGCCGGAAACCTGGACTCCACCGCCGCAAGTATGGACGCATTCGTAATGGTTCGACAGCGGACCAGGGTCGCCTCCTTCGGTGCCCGCCCCCACGCCGATTCCCCCGCACGTACCGGCCCAGTTGTAGTTCCCGGGTCCGCAACTTTCCCAAACGCCGGTAGAGTAGGTTCCCTCCGTCACGGGGCCGCATGTGGCAGTGGTTGGCGGGACTGAGACCATCGCGCCACCGAATACCAGCAAGCAACCAACCGTCATGCTGACCTGCGATTTTCCTTTTTTTCCGTTTTGCAACTTTGACATCCTGGCACCCTTCCGGCACCAAGAGCGCGGAAGGGCATCACCCGGTTAACGCTTTGGAGCAGGTTCTAAAATGCTGCCGAGGAGCCTCAGAGTATTGTGATGTCATCCAGCCAGTACCCGCCCTTGTCGGATCCTGGTCCGCACTCGACGGGCAGGCCGGGCGGCAGGCCGGAGTTGTCGCCACAGGAGTCGTCCGTGTCGAACTGGAAGGCGATCTGAATGCTCTTGCCGTTCAGACTGGCGTCGATGTTGAGCATGTAAGGGGTAAACTCGTCATAAATGTCTGATAGGCGGGGCTGCGCCACGAGTGAACCGGATGGACCCACCAGAATCGTGAGCCCATCGATGATGTTTCCCTGTTCGGCGCCGCCCTTGATGAAGAATGAGAATTGATGGGACAACGAGCCCGCCGGTAGCGGGATGTCCTTGCTCGTCATTGTCGAACGGTAGCTGTCGGGGTAGCCAGAATGCCAGCTCTTTGCGTCCGTCTTAGCAGCCGAGGAATCGATGTACCATTTGCAGGGGTCGGTGCCGCCGACCTTGCATGGCCCTGGGTAGGGTGCGCACTGTGCTCCCGTCGGGTCGCACACAGGCATCAAGACTCCAACGCCGCCGTCGGCAACGAGCAGGACCGACGTGATGGTCCATTGGCTTGCGTCGCCTTCGGCGCCGTCGAAGAAGATGGGGCCCGAGCCGCCCGCGACGCTGCCCGCGGGCCTGGGCGTCACGACGACCGTGCCGGAGCCGTCCGTGTAGCCGCTTGCCTTCACGGTGGCGACGACCTCGTACTTTCCGGCGCTCGTGAAGGTGAGGCTGAACGTCGCGGGGAGGGTCGTGACGGAGGGCCCGTTCTGGGCAGCACCACTGAGTGCCGTGCCGTTGCCGTCCTGCGTCTGCCGGTAAGCGACCGTGACCGTGTAGGTTGGATGGGTTTCCTTGCCGCCGGACTTGAAGGTCGCCGAGAGCGTGAAGTTGACCTGGAGCGGGGCCGGGCCGTCGATCGTCTTGCGGTCCAGTGTGACCTTGATGGTCCCTGGGGTGCCGCCGGTCCCGCCGGTCCCAGTGCCGCCGCCTCCGCCGCCACCACCGCCTCCGCCGCCGCCTCCACTGCCATTGCCATCATCGCTCGTGCCGGTTCCGGTCGGGCCGGTCGTGCTGTCCGACGAGCCGGAGCAGCCGGAGATCACAAGTGCAGCCAATACGAGCAACGCTAGCCCACGCATGACCGGCCCATCACGGTGTTCCCCTCATAGCCTTTGTCGCCGTCTCACTGAAGCCTGCGGCGGACGACCATGGCCGCACCGAGGATCGAGGCCATGACCCCGAAGAGACCGTAGGCGGGGATCGGTACCTGCTGCGGCGCCGCCGTCGGCAGCACCTCGACGTCGTGCCGCTCCGCCGGCGGCTGCACGTTCAGGGTGTAGGACTCCTTGCTCACGAGGGGCTCGGGGCCGGGGATGCCTTCCACGCGGGCCGGCCCCTGGTAGTGGTCCATGAAGTCGGCCTCGATGTGGCCCGTGTTGGCGCCGGTCTTCCAGTGGGAGAACTTCGCCGCCGCGAACCAGCCGTCACGGGTGCCGTCGTATTCGAAGGGCACTGGCTCGCCGTCGGGCCCGGATGTGAAGAACACTGTGCGCAGGCAGGGCGGCGCCGACAGCGTGCACGGCTTGGCGGCGACCTGCACGAAGACGTCCTCGCCGGCCGGGGTGAGGTTGCCGCCGGGGGGCAGGCGGACGGAAAGGAAGTCCGGCTGTATCGTGAAGTTGGCCTGGCCCGAGGAGGTGTGGCCGCGGCCGTCGGTGGCGGTGACCTTGGCGTTGTAGTGCCCCGGCGTCGTCGTGGGGCTGGCAAGGAGGACACCGTAATGGTCGTGCTTTGCGTCCTTCGTCGCGACCGGTGCAGGGACCGTGACACCGTCGCGGGTGAGCTCCAGTGTGTACGTCGGGTGGCCGGCGTTGTCGCTCGCGAGGAAGTTCACCATGACCTGCCCGCCCTCGGCCTGGATGGGCGGGTCGGCGGAGACCAGCACCTGCGGCGGCGAGATGTCCGTGACGGGCGGGTTCACGGCGACCACGAAGAGCGCCAGCCACGTGAGGAAGAACATGAGGCCGGTGCCGACCCAGTCCATGCGCTTGTAGATCGTGACGTCGGTGAAGCGCTGGAACAGGGGCTTCAGCGCCAGGCCGAAGGCGAGGCAGATGGCAAGCCCGGCGGGCCACGCGGCCTTCGGGTCGCCCTTGAGGAGGACGAAGGCGGCCCACGCCGCCGCGGCCGCGAGCACGGCCCACAGGGTGCGGATGACGGTCGTCTTGAACTCGACCATCTCACGATGGATGAAGGCGTCCTCGTCGAAGTCCGGCGGGACGAACTCGTACCCGTCATCGGAGGAATCCTTCGCCACGCCGCGCGGACTGGCGGGGGCTATGTAACGGCTTTGCCGGCTTCGGTCGCGTCTTTTGTCTGCATTGCAACGGACTCGACGGCCCTCTGAAGACACCGAAAACACTGAACCGTTGTTCCTTACGACTTTTCGCCGCCTGGAATTTCTCTTGGCGGTGAGCTCGTTCGACCGCTCGGACGTCGTTTTCAGTGGGTTCAGTGGGTTCGGTGGGCAGCAAGTCGTGACTGGCGGCAGGCGTTTCAACGGCCGCACCCTGGCGTCGCCGTGGCGAAGGCCGGCATGACGAACGTGGACGTGGCGGCGCTTGCGGCGGAGCTTGCGCCGCTCGTCGTGGGCGGCCGCCTCGACCGCGCCTACCAGCCCGGCAAGGAGACCATCCTGCTGCGCCTGCGCCGCAAGGGCACGGGCCGCATCGACCTGCTCTTCGAACTGGGCCGGTTCGCCACCGCCACGCGCCGGCCGCCGGAGAACCCCGACAAGCCGAGCATGGTGGCGCAGATCCTCCGCACCAACCTGGAGAACGCCCGCGTGAACTCGTTCCGGCAGGTCGGCTTCGACCGCGTCCTGCGCATGGACCTGGAGCGCGGCGACGGTGTGCGCAGCCTCGTCTTCGAGCTCTTCGGCGACGGCAACCTCGTTCTCCTCGACGCGGCGGACACGATCCTGCTGCCGATGCGGGCCGGCGAATTCTCGGCCCGCCGTGTGAAGAAGGGCGAGGTGTACGTCCTTCCTCCGGGCAGCGCCCACCCGTTCGCGCTCGATGCCGCCGCCCTCCGTGCCGCCGGAGCCGAGGCGCGCTCCAAGGACCTCGTCCGCTTCCTCGCCCTCGACCTCGGCTTCGGGCCGCTCTGGGCCGAGGAACTTGCCCTGCGCGCCGGCATCGACAAGGCCACGAAACTCGCGGAGCTCGACGACGACGGCTGGTCCCGCGTCCACGCCGCCGTGTCCGCACTGGGCCGGGACATCGCGCGCAACGACCTCGCACCCGCCTTGGTGTACGAGGCGAAGGAGTCCGGCCCCGAACTCGTCGATGCGGTGCCGTTCACGATGCTGCGCTACCCCGCGCCCCGCTTTGCCCACCAAGAAGCATCCAGTTTCCGCGACGCGCTCGACGAGCTCTTCGTTGGCACGGCGGAACAGGAAGGCGAGGCGGAGTCCGCGGAGGAGGACCCACGGCGCGCCCCGTTCGAGGAGGCGAAGGGCCGTCTCCTGCGCCAGGTCGCACAGGTCGAGGGCGCCATCGTGGGGTTCCGGCGCGAGGAGGCGGAGGCGCGGCAGGACGCCGAGGCGCTCTACGCGTCGTTCCCGCTTGCGCAGTCGCTCCTGGAAGGGCTCACGAAGGCGCGCCGCGACCGTTCCTGGGCGCAGGTCGAGGAGACGCTCGCCGCGGGCCGCGCCGAAGGCAACCCCTTGGCCTTGCAGGTGCCGGAACTCCGCGCCCACAACGGTACCGCTCTGCTGCGCCTTGCGGGCCCCGACGGGACGCCGCGCGCGGTCGAGGTGGACCTGCGCCTCTCCGTGCAGGAGAACGCGGACGCACGCTACGCCGAAGCCAAACGCGCCAAGGCCCGCCGCGAAGGCGCCGACGTGGCGATAGCGGATGCCCGCGCCAAATTAGAGGTCCTGGAGAAGAAGGGCCTCGACGCCTTCGGCACCGCCCCGGCGCGCGCCGAGCGCGTGTCGCGGCACTTCTGGTTCGAGTCCTACCGCTGGACCCTGACGCCCGGCGGGCTCCTGGCCGTGGGCGGCCGGAGCGCGGCGCAGAACGACGCCGTCGTGAAGAAATATCTGCGCGTGGGCGACCGCTACGTCCACGCCGAGATCCATGGCGCGCCCAGTGTGGTCGTGCGGCCGGCCGAAGCCCCCGCCGGCGACATCTCGACCGAGGACCTGCGGACTGCCGCGCACTTCGCCGTCGTCTCGAGCCGCGCGTGGCGCCAGTTCGGCCCCGCCACCGCGTACTGGGTGACACCGGAGCAGGTGTCGAAGACGCCACGCAGCGGCGAGTACGTGCCGCGCGGCGCCTGGATGATCCACGGCAAGCGCAACGTCGAGCCCGACCTGCCGATGGAGTGGTGGGTCGGCAAGGTCCGCTTCCTCCTCACGGGCGTCCCGGTGCCCCATGCAGAGTGGGACGCCCATCCGCGCACCGTCGAGAAGCTTGCCGGGGCGGCACTTGCCACATTGCGCCGATACGCCGCCGGCTGTGTCAAGCTCGTACCCGGCGCCATGGACCCGAACGACGCGGCCCAGCAACTGGCGGCCATATTCGGCGTCTCCAACGAGGAGGCAATGTCGGTGCTACCGGCGGGATCCGTGCAGATCCTGGCCGAGCCGTCCATGCCGTTGGAGGCGAAGGGAGCTTGATCCAAGTGTGGGAGGCTTGGGAACCCGGGAAGCCTGGAAACGAGGAACTTCTGCAAAAAATTCCTCTTTTCCAGTCTTCCTCTTTTCCCAAGCCGCCCACACGTGGCCCCAGCAAGGTGCCCGCATGAGGCTCCTCAACAAGGACGTCCACGAAGGGTTCCTGCACCTCCGCCTCGACACCCTCGACGACCTTTGGGCCGTCCGCAACCTCGTCCAGGACGGCGACCAGGTGACGGCGGACACCGTGCGCACGGCGGACATGGCGACCGGCGGCGACGACCGCCTGCGCGAGGGCAAGGCCGAGAAGCGGCGCATGCGGCTCACGGTGCGCGCCGAGCAGGTGGAGTGGCACGAGTTCGATGACCACCTGCGCGTCCTCGGGCCAATCACGGCTGGCCCCCAGGACCTCGGCCGGCACCACACGCTCATCCTGCGCGCCGACGGCGCCGACGTCCAGGTCCGCAAGCCCGGGCCGCTGCAAGGCTGGCAGCTCCGCATCGTGGAGGACGCCGTCGCCGCAACGGAGGCGCCGCGCGTGCTGCTCCTGGCCATCGACGACTCCGAGGCGCAGTTCGCGCTCTTGAAATCGTACGGCCTGCAGCTCCTCGGCAGCCTGCCGTCGGGCGGCCAGGGCAAGCGCCACCCCGGCGCCGAGGAGGCAAAGCGCGCCTTCTACGGCGAGGCGCTGAAGTCGCTCAAGGTCTTCCGGCCGGACCCGAAAACGCCTCTCGTCGTGGTCGGCCCCGGCTGGTGGCGCGACGAGTTCCTCGAGTTCGTGCGCGCCCGCGACCCCGCCCAGGCCGCGGCGGTGGCAAGCGAAGGCACGGCCCAGGGCGGACGCGCGGGCCTGCAGGAGGCGTTGCGTCGCGGTGTCGTGGAGCGCGTGTCGCAGGGCCACCGCGTCCAGAAGGAGACGGCCCTCGTGGAGGAGCTCCTCGCCCGCATCGCCAAGGGCGATGGGACGGCGGCGTACGGGCCCGACGACGTGGCCGCCGCCGTGCAGGCCGGCGCTGCCGAGACCGTGCTGGCCGCCGACGCCGAAGTGCGCTCCGGCCGCTTCGATGCCGTCCTGAAGGCGGCGGAGTCGGCGCGCGCCCACGTCGCGGTCGTCGCCACGACGCACCAGGCCGGCGAGCAGTTGCACCGCATGGGCGGGCTTGCGGCGCTCCTGCGCTTCCCCCTCGTGTAGCCTACTTGTCGGGGACCGCTTCGGTCGCCTTGGCCGGGCCGTAGTCGATGACCGCGAGGACGCCGAAGTCCGTGGCGGGGCCCGCCTGCGTCATCGTGACGCGGACCGTGTAGTTGCCGGGGACCTGGTCGGCGGGGACGTCGACCGGGAGACTCCGCGAGGCGCCGTTCGCGACGGCGGGGCCGGACGAAAAGGCATCGTCGCCGTGCACAATTGTGACAGAGAAATTCGGCGCCGACGGCAGTTGCGGCAGGGGGACGGTGACGCTCCAGTTGAGCCATGCGTGCACACCTTGGTTGCCCGTCCCGAGGTAGAGCGTGAAGTCCTTCGTGTAGGTGGTCGTGGGCGGCGCGGGCGACTTGTCGCCGAACGACTTCGTGACCTTGAACGGCCCGGACTGCGCCGCGTCATCGACGCCGTTGCCGTCGAGATCCGTGTCGCTCCAGTTGGGTGTGCCGTCGCCGTCCACGTCGTCGGTGGCGTTGAGGAGCGGGTGCGCGGCATGGAAAGCCGCCTGTTTGGCATCGATGCCGTCGCCGCTCTGCCCGGTCTCGGGGGGGTTGTTGTACTCGTACACGAAGACGGCGGCCATGATGCCCGCAAGGAGTACTGCGCCCACGATTCCCACGACGGTGTCAGTCGAAGCCATGCGTCAACCCAGCGTTTCCGCAAGGACCGCGAAGCGGCGGTAGGAAAAAGACCCGACGGTGAACGCGTTTCCCAGGTCGTCCTTCGAGTCCTTGCCGCGGGCCCGGTTCTCCTCCAGGCACGCCGCCCCACGCACGACGTCGTCCGGGGACGCCGAGGTGGTGCTCGGCGTGGGGCAGCCGCCGGGCTTCAGGAGGGCCACGTGCAGCTTCCAGGTGCCATGCGTCGTGAAGCGGTTCATGGCCTCCTGCCCTGTCGCGATGGAGTCCACCGTGGCGTTGGCGTCGCCCTCGACGACGGTGTCCTCCGGCTTGGCCTTCAGCGGAATCTGCAGGCGGAGGGACTTCTGCTGCGCGTCGTACTGGGTCGGAGGGTTCGTCGCCGTGGCGTTGCGGACGGGAGGCGCGTTCTCCATCACCGTGATGCCGCCGCCCTGCGGGTTGCCGTCGGGGTCGTAGAGCTGGACGCTGAACCTGTCGGGGTCGCTGGCAGGCAGGTCGTCCGTGAAATAGACGTTGATGTCGAACTGGGTGATGTCGTCGTCGGGGACCTCGTACAGGAAGTCCTGGCGCGCCGACGTGTCGTTGGCCGTCGTGAAGTTGCGCGTCTGGCTCGGCCGCATATCGACCGTGTCCTCGACGAAGCTCACCTTGAACTGCGGCGGCAGGACGTCGTGCTTCGGCAGCGTCACGGCGAGGGCTGCGGCGCCTGCCACGAGGAGGAGGCCGAGGATGCCGGCGACGATGTCGCGGTAGGTGCGGCGCTGCGGAGGCGGCCCCGGA
>JBHEMF010000016.1:0-13487 GCA_046352665.1 Thermoplasmatota archaeon | reverse complement strand
CCTCCGGCTCGGCGACGGTCTCCGCGGCACCATCCGTCGAGACTAGCTTGTCCCTCCGCTGGACGGCCCGGACGCGCGCCTTCTTCCCCACTTTCTCGCGCAAGTAGTAGAGCTTGGCGCGGCGAACGTTACCGCGGCGTTGCACTTGAATCTTCTCAACGCGAGGCGAGTGAATCAAGAAAACGCGCTCGATGCCGATGCCCTGGAACCTCTTCGTTGCCGTCCCGGTCGATTCGTCGGCGGCGAGGATGCCCTTGTGGTCCGCCACGAGCGCCTTGGCCGTGGCTTCGAGGGTCTCCGTGTCCATGCCGACGCCACCGGAGGCCGCGAAATAACCGAATCGGTGCCCGCAAAATCCGGGCGGCAACGTTTCAAGCCGGCCTGCCGCTTCTTGCGCGTGAACCGAGGCGCTGCCGCCTCCGCCTACCTGCCCATCCCGGGCTTCGCGTGGCTCGTGGCGCGCGCCGTCCCCGCCGACCGGCTCGTCCGCCACCACGCCCGCCAGGGCGGCTACCTCACGGCGGTCGCCTGGCTTCTCCTCGTCCTGCTTGGCTTCGCCCTTTCCGCCCCCGCGCTGAAGTCCCTAGCCACTCCCGCGGCCGGCACCGTGGTCGGGCTCTGGCTCCTCGGTATTCTCGTAGGTCTCGCGGCGGCGGCGCGCGGCCGCTTCGCCCGGCTCCGGCCGGTGTGGGACCTCGGTGCCGCCGTCAATGATCGACGGTCGCCTCGTAGCCGGCCTTCTTGAGAAGCGCGCGCAACTCGTCGATGTGCTCGGGGCCGCGCGTCTCCACGTGCACCTCGATGCCGGTGCGGTTGAGGCTGATGTCCGTGCGGTGGCGGTCGTGGTGCAGGTCGATGACGCTCGCCTTGTGCTGGGCCAGCAACGTGAGGAACGCCGCAAGCGAGCCGGGCCGGTCCGAGATGTCCGTCGTGATGACGGCGATGCGGCCCTCCTTCACCATGCCGCGCCGGATGATGCGCGACACGAGCGGCATGTCGATGTTGCCCCCTGAGACGACGGCGCAGGCCTGGCTGCCTCCGAGGTTCACCTTGCCGTGCATGGCGGCCGCGAGCGTCACGGCGCCCGCGCCCTCGGCGACGGTCTTGTTGCGCTCCAGGAGGAAAAGGATGGCCGCCGCGATCTCGGACTCGTCCACGGTGACGACCTCGTCCACGAGCTCCCGGATGAGCGGCAGCGTGAGGGTGCCGGGCTTGCGGACGGCGATGCCGTCGGCCATCGTGTCGGCGTGGTCGAGTGTCACGGCCACACCCTTCTGCAGGCTCGGTGCGATGGTGCTCGCCCCTGCCGCCTGCACTCCGATGACCTTCACGCGCGGGTCCAGGCCCTTCAAGGCCGTGGCGACCCCGCAGATGAGGCCGCCGCCGCCGATGGGGACGAGCACGGTGCCGACCTCGGGCAGGTCCTCCTTGATCTCCAGGCCCAAGGTGCCCTGGCCGGCCATCACGACGGGGTCGTCGAAGGCATGCACGTACACGGCGCCCGATTTCTTCTGGTGCGCGAAGGCGTGCTCGTAGGCTTCCTGGTAATCCTTGCCGGCGAGGTGGACTTGGGCGCCGTATGCCTTCGTCGCCATGACCTTGGCGAGGGTCGCCTCCTCGGGCATGAAGATCGTGCAAGCCACTCCCATCTTGCGGGCGGCGTAGGCCACACCTTGCGCGTGGTTGCCGGCCGAGGCCGCGACGACCCCGCGCTTGCGCTCCTCCGGCGACAAGGAGCTGATCTTGTTCAGGGCGCCCCGCACCTTGAAGGAGCCCGTGATCTGGAAATTCTCCAGCTTGAGGTTGAAGTCGGAGCCCGTGAGCTCGCCAAGCGTGGCCGAGTGCTTCATGGGCGTGTGCCGGACCATTGGGCGCACGAGCTTCATGGCGCGCTGCACGTCGTCCAGCCCGAAGATGGCCGCCACGGCTGCGCGACCGGCGCCGCGGCGTTAAGGCTTCGCCCAGGCCTGTGCAGGCGCTAGGGCCGCGTCCCTTCCGCTTCCGCCGGCGTCACGGCTGCGGCGGCGGTCGGCGCCTGCATGCGCGCCCGGTGCACGAGGGCGAGCCCCGCAAGGACCAGCGCGCCGCCGGCGAGGAACCATCCGGTCACTGCCGCGCGCGGGAAGCCCGAGCCCACGTAGGGCAGCACCCAGGCGCCCATCACCGTCGCGACGACCGGGTTGAGGTAGATGTAGGTCGTGACCGACGACGCCGAGCGCTCCCGGATGGCGTAGTTCCAGATGGCGTAGCCGAGCGCCGTCGAGAGCAGGGCAAGGAAGGCGAGCCAGCCCCACTCTACTGGCCCAAGCCGCGCCAATGGTGCGAAGCCGTAGCGCACGCCGAGCGGGACGAGCGTTGCCGTGCCGAGGCTCAGCGTGACCCCCGTCACGACGACTCCGCCGTACTTGGTGATGAGGGGCTTCGTGAAGACCGAGTAGAGCGCCCAGGAGAGCGGCGCCACCATCGCAATCGCAGCCTTGGCGGCGAGGGTCAGGTGCGCCTCGCCTTGGCCCTTCAGCACGACGAGGACGACGCCTGCGAAGGCAACGAGCGACCCCGCGGCGGCGAGGGGTCGCAGGCGCTCGCGGCCGAGGACGAGGGAGAGGATGAGCGTCCAGAGTGGGGTCGTCGCGACCAGGATGGCACCCGTGGCGGCGGTCACGGCCGTCCCTCCGGCGTCGCTCATCGCCCAATTCAAGCTGAAGTGGTAGCCCACGACGCCTACGAATCCGAGGGCGGCCATGGCGAGCCAGTCCCGGCCGGTCACCTGTGCCAGGATGGCGCGTCGGCGCAGCAGGATATAGGCGCCGTACACGAGCGGGAAAGGCAGGTAGCGGTACCACGTGAGTTGGAAGGGGTCCAGGAAGCGCTCGAGGAGCGGGATCACCGGGAACGCGGTGCCCCAGATGAGGACCAAGAGGACCATGAGCGCATCGACGTGGTCGAGCCGGCCGCGGCGTGGGTGGGCGCCGCGGTCATCGTGCCGTCGCACACGGCGCAGCCATTTCGCGCTTTGCCCCACCACCCATCACGGTTATTGCGGGGGTGCCTGTGGCGAAACCTTGCCCATGGACGAGAAGGCTGCAGTCCCCGAGCCGCAGCCTGCCACCGCCACGCCGCCGCTCGTCCCTGCCGCCGCCACGCCGTCGCTCGTCCCTGCCACCGCAGCCGCAACGCCCCCGGTCGTCCCCCCGGCCCCCGGCTGGCTGGAACGCGTCCCTCCATACGCCGTCCCGCTCCTCCTCGTCGCCATCCCGCTCCTTGTGGCGCTCGCGGCACTGGTGTGGCCCGAGCAGGTTTACCAGAACTTCGTCTGGAAATACCTCTGGGGCCCCATCCACGCCGACGCCGCGGGCAACTTCAACGAGTGCCTCCTCCCCGACGGCACCATCCGCGCCACGGCCTGCTTCGGCTCCGGCGTCGAGACGCACTCCGGCTACAACATCCTGAACACCGCCGCCTGGGCCGTCCTCCTTGGCCTCTGCATCGTGGGTGCGGCGCAACTCCTGCAACGGTTCAAGGCCCAGATGGACGGCCGGCTCATCGTCGCCGCGACACTTTGGGTGGTGGCGGGGAGCCTGTTCCACGTCCTCGAGGACGCGCAACTCATGTCGGCGCCCCTGCAGTACTTCTTCATCACGCCCATCATCTACCTCGTCTTCGCCGCGATGGGCATCCTGAGCTTCGTGCTCGGGCACTACCTGAGTGCGGTGGCCGAGCGGCGCGGCGTCGGCATGGCGCTGCAAAAGCTCTGGCTCCTCCTTGCCGTCCCCGTCCTTCTCTACCTGTACCTGGACCTCGCGCGCTGGGACCAGGTGAACCACTGGGTGAGCCCCATCCTTGTCGCCGTCTTCGCGCTCGTGGCGTTCGCCGCCGCGTCGTGGCGGTTCCAGCGCCTCGGCCGCATCGAGCCCAACGAGCTCGTCGCCTTCCTCTCCATCGGCTGGATCCTCCTCGGCATCACGTACCTCATCGGCTTCGCGCAGTCGCCGTGGCCGGCCTTCGGAGGTGTCCGCAACCCCGTGCTCACGGCACTTTGGGCGCCCCTCCTTGCCCTCGGCGTGGCCGGCGTCGTGGGCCTGGTGGCGCTCTCGCAACGCAAGCGCCATCCCGTCGGCGCCGCGGCGTTCCTGCGCCCCATCAACCTGCTCCTCGTCTTCAGCCAGATGCTGGACGCCTTCGCCACCTCCATCGGCATCGACCTGGGCGGCTACCACGAGAAGCACGTGCTCTCCGCCGGCCTCATCGACACGACGCGCAGCATCGGGCGCAACCTGCACGTCCAAGCGCTCGTCGATTACCCGACGTTCCTCGGCTTCGGGCCCGTGAAGCTCGCCGTGAGCCTCCTCGTCATCTACGCCATCGACGTCTCCAGCCCCGAGGAGAGCCGCCGCCACCCGACCCTCATCGGCCTCGTGAAGTTCGCCATCATCATGGTCGGCATCGGGCCGGGCATCCGCGACTTCGTGCGGATGGCCCTCGGGATCTAGGCATGCCGCGCGAGCCGCCGGGCTGGAAGGAGCTCGCCGACGCCGTCGGCCTGGACATCGGCGAGGAGGAGCTCGACGTGGAGGAGATGGCCGACCGCGACCGGCAGGAGCGCATCCTGCAGTGGGTCTCCGAGCAGCTCATGGTCCACGACGAGGTGCCGTTCCGCCGCGTCCTGGAGCATTTCAAGGACGAGGACGTCGGACTCGCCCGCCTGGACGCCATCATGGCGCACGGCGTCTCCCTCCGCCTGTTTGCCATCGACCCGTTCGGCACGCTGGCCGTCCGCCTGCCCTAGCGTTGGGTCGCCACGCGCAGGTCCACGAGGAGGGTCTTCGCCATCTCCTGGGGGTCGAGGCCGACGACACGGCCGCCACCGGCGCGGGCGATCCTCTGCGCCGCGTCCAGGTACTTGCGGTCCGAAGTCTCAAGTTGCAGGATGAGGAGCCGCACGCCGCCCATGTCGCGCAGAGCCTTCGCCGCGGCGAGCGCATCCGGCATGCAGGCATCGACGCGGTCGGCGACGTCGCGGCCGTCGGGCAGGGTGCGCGCCTCGGGCAGGCCGTCCGTGATGAGATAGACGAGGCGGCGGTCCGCGTCCGAGGTGTCCAGGAGCCTTCGAGCCTCGCGCAGGGCCGCACCCTGGTTCGTGAAGCCCGTCGGTGTTGCGGCCCAGCAAGCGGCGAGGTCCACGCGCTCGACGGACGTGCCCATCGCGACGAGGTCGATGCGGTGGTCAGGGTCGTCCTCCCGCAGCGCGCGGTGCAGGACGAGGCAGACCTTCTTGGCCGCAGTGAGCCGGTCCTTCTCCTCCATCGAGTTGCTGTGGTCGAAGACGACGACGACGTGGGCGCGGGCGGAGCGGGTCTCGCGGTGCACGATGACGTCGTCGTCCTGGATGTGGCGGACGTGCGGGTGGCGCGTGCGGGCGCGCAGGACCGTGTCCACCAGTTCCATGGCGCCGAGCTCGTGCAGGCTCGCCATGGCGCCGCGCTCGTACTCGCCCTCGCCGCCCACGTAGGTCCCCGGCGCCGACGGCCCGCCCTCGGCGGCCCCGCGAATGGCCTCCTCGAACAGCATCGAGCTGAAGCGGTTGAGCAGCCGCTCCGTCGGCTGGCCGGTGGCATCGACGAGGCCGGCCTCCGAGAGTTCGCCCAAGACTTCCTCGGTGAGCGTCCGGTAAGGCTCGTCCTCGCCGCGTTGGCGGAACTCCTCGTCGGCCTTTCGCTGGGCGGCCTCCAGCTCCTCCAGTTCCCGGCGGCGCTGGGCGGCGTCGCGCTCGCCTTCCGCCCGCAACTCTTCGAGGCCCAGCTCGGCGTCGGTGCGGACCTGCTGCGTGAGGAGCACTTGGCGCCGCCGTGCCTCGTTGGCGTGCTCCTCCAGCATGTGCCGCAGGTCGTCGAGGGCATCCTCGCGGCCCCAGAGCCGCAGCCACCATGACCGGATGCGTTGCCAGAGCGGGCGGCGGCCGGCGCGCTCGCGGGCGCGGGCAAGGAGTTCCGGCCGCAGGCGCGCCAACTCGCCCAAGTCGAGCTCCTCGGTGCCGATGCGCATGTGACGGGTTGCGCGCAGTCCCGGCCGGAGCATCGACTGCAGCGTCGCCCAGAACAGGATGATGCGTCCCGACAGCCGGCGCCAGAACGCCCGGAAACCGCCGCCGCGGCGGGTGGATGTAGTGCCCCCACCGGGCTCCACCTGCAGCATGTCGTCGAGACTGAGGACTGGCACGCCGGCCGCGCGGGCGATGCGTTGGCGGAGCTCCTCCTCGCGCCGCACCTGGTCGGCGGCCCGGACCTCCCATGCCGACTGCGCGTTCCGGGCGCGACCGGCTGCACCGTCGGCCATGCGTTCGCGCTCGGCGCGGGCGGACCGCTCCAGGCGGGCGCGGTGGCGCTCCAGCCGGCGGCGGATCGACGGGTCATGACGCCCCTCCTCGCGCAACCATGCCTCGAGCGCTGCCGGCCCTTTCTCGGCAAGGAGCCGGACGAGCTCGGCGCGCTGCCTGCCGTCCAGCGCCTCGATGGGCAGCCGGGCACGGCATTCGGGCAGCGCGAGGACGGTCGCCACCCTACACCTTCGCCTCGAGCTTGACGTCGCCCTTGGCCTCGAAGGCGCCGAGCCCGTCCAAGGCCTGCATGACGGCGGGCAACACCTCCGCGGCGCGCTCGCGGTCGGCCCCCTCGGCCTCTTGCACGAAGAGCGCGAACCGCCGGAGGCGCGGCTCGCCGCCTTGGGCGCGCAGAAGAGACTGCAGTCGGCTCCGGTCCTCGGTCGTGGCGATGGCGGTGCGGACCTCCTGCAGGGTCCGCGTCGCCTCGGCCTTGTCCTCCTTGAGCTCGCCCACGAAGAAGCGGCACCAGTAGTCCTGCGCGCCGTCGCGGGCGGCGGCCTTCCAGTGGTTCGCGACGAATCCCGCGACGATGCGGCGGTTCTCCTCGAAGCCCTCCGGCGTACGCGCGCGGACACGGCCCAGCATCGCGTCTTTGGCGCCGCGGCGGAAGTCCTCCGGGTCGAGGCCGCGGCTGCCCTCCAGGATGGCGTAGGCGCGGGCGCGGCGCAGCGTCTCCACGAGCGTCCGATTGCTGCCCACCTCGGCGAGGTCGTCGCCGCCCTCGACGCGGGCGCGCCACAGCATCATGAGCCGGACGGCGGCGTCGCGGTAAGGTCCCGGGACCGGCATGCCGTCGAGGTCCGCGAGGCCGAGATCGACGATGCGGCGGTTGTTGGACGCCGTGGTCGGAAGGCCGTGGTGGATGCTCGAAAGGCGGTCGGAGAGGGGCTCCGTGATGGCGCCGACGTCGCGCAGGTTCGAGGTCGCCACGGCCACGAAGTCGGCGGGGAACGTCTCGCGCGTCTTGGCAGGGGTCACCATGCCTTCCTGCAACGCTTGCAGGAGCACGTTCTGCGTGCCGCGCGGAAGTTTCCCGACCTCGTCCACGAGGAGGAGGCCGCGGTGCGCCTGCAGGACCTTGCCTGGTTCCAGGACGAGAGGGGACGTCGGGTCGCCGATCTCCTCCAGCCGCGCCAGGTTCACGCTGCCCGTGAGGTTGTCCGGGAACACCTCGGCGGAGCCCTGCACTCGCGAGAAGCCGTGCCCCTCGCGGAGTTGCACGCGCCGCACCGGGACGTCCTTGGCCTTGATGCGGGCCGGGTCGAGGTTGCCGGAGTGCATGCCGGCGCCGTGCGACGCCATGCAGAACGGGCAGGGCGGCACCGTGCGGGAGAACGCGGCATCCACGAGGCTCATGGGGTCGCATTGCAGGGGACAGTCGGCCACGGCGAAGAGGTCGCGGGGCATGATCTGCCAGAGCGCCTTGGCAAGTGTGGTCTTGCCCGAGCCCGGCGGGCCGAGGACGAGGACGTGGCCGCCGGAGAGGAGGGACGCGACGAGCGACTCCAATGCGCTGTCCTCCATCACGACGCCGGGGAACAGTCCGCGCAGTGCCTCGTCGCGGGGCTGGCCGTTGGTCTGCTGCAGGCGGCGCATGAGCTCGCCGCGCAGGCGGTCCGTGGCGCGCTGCGGCCGCAGGCCGGAATCCAAGAGTTCCTGGGCGTTGCTCTCCGCGGGCATCGCGTTGGCGAGGGGCAGGATGCTGTTAAGCGGCGCGGTGGTCCGAACCTGTCCAGGCGACCAGCGCCGCGCCTGTCCGCCCCGACGCCACGTCGCGTCCCGCGAGGCGCACGGTGACGCGGTCGCCGAGCCGGGCGCGCACCCGCCGGGCTTCGCCGCTTTCACGGTCGAGGCTTGCCAAGAGGTCCTTCAGCGCGGCTTGGCCGAAGCGCTCCACCGCCTGCCGCTCCTCCAGGTAGAGGAGCGACTCCCATTCATCGACCTGGTAGGGTCCGCCCGGGAGGTCGCGGGCGGCGACGCGTGCCTCGATGCCGTCCTCGCGCAGCACGAACAGGCTTGCCGGCGTGAGACCCGTGATGCGCGCCTGCTGGCCGGTGCCGGTCCCGTCGCCTGCGAGGCTTGCAAGGACGAGGCAGCTGGACTTGATGCGCCGCTCCAGGCCGTCGGCGGCCCGCTCCTGGTCGCTGCAGTGGTCGCAGAGGGCGCGCAAGGACTCCTGCGTGTGCGGCTCCGGGCCGCTGCTTCGTGCCAGGAGCCACTTGAGGTTGCGGTGTGTGACGAGGTCGGGGTAGCGGCGGATTGGGCTCGTGAAGTGGCAGTAGTGCGTGGAAGCGAGGCCGAAGTGGCCTTCGTTGTCCGGCGTGTAGTAGGCGCGGCCCATGCATCCCAGGAGTTTCAGGGTCCCCACCTCGGCCAGGCCGTCGTCGCGCTGGCGGGCGAGTGTCTCGACGGCGGCGCGGAACGGCGCCAGCCAAGCTTCCCGCTCCGCCTCCGGCAGGCTCGCGAAACCGACGGGCTTCGCCACGTCCTCCGCCCGCGGCGGGGGACCGCCGACCACGCCGACCACGTCGAGCGAGCCTTTGTCGGCGTCTTCGGCGTGGTCGGCGGTTTGCCTGGCCGAGGGCAACATGCCGATGCCTCCGCCGAACAGGTTCAGCTTCCCGCCCCCCGCCTTGAGTTGTGCCAGGAGCGAATCGGCGCTCGGCCCGCCCCGGCCTACGCCCTCGCCAACCAAGGGTTTCGGCAAAGCGAGGTCGAGCGGCATGCCCATCGTCCCCATCTGGTGCGAGAAGCGCTCCGAGCGGGAACGGTCGGGAAGGGGATGGCAGCGGTACAGCAGAGGCACGGACCGGCCGGCAAGGTGCGCCGCGACGGCCTCGTTGGCTGCCACCATGAAGGTCTCGATCATGCGTGTTGCGTCGTCGGCGCGCTTCTCCAGGGCCGAGAAGCCCGTGGCCTCGAGGAGGACCTTGAGCTCGCCCGTCTCCAGCTCGAGGCCGCGACGGTGGCTGCGCATGCGTTTTGCAAGGTCGAGGAGTTGCGCGAACGGTGCCGCTCCGGCCTGGGCGCGGCGCAACGCCTCGCCGTACGCCAGGTTCTCGGTGACACGGATGATGGCCTTGTGGAACTGCTGCGCCACGATGCGGCCGGCGGCGTCCACGTCCATGCCGACGCTCAACGCGAAGCGGTCGCCGTCGCTGCGCAGGCTGCACAGGTGGTCGCTCACGCGGTGCGGCAGCATGGGCAGCACGCGACCCGGCAGGTACACGCTCGTGGCACGGCGCTTGGAGTGACGGTCGAGCAGTGAATCGGGGGTCACGTAATGGCTCACGTCGGCAACGTGCACCCAGAGCCGCATGGCGCCACCGAGGTCCTCCATGCCGACCGCGTCGTCGAAGTCCTTCGCGTCCGGCGGGTCGATGGTCCAACACGGGATGTGCCGCAGGTCGGTACGGTCGGGGTCCTGTGCCAGGTCCGGCTCGGGGAAGCGTGCGGCAGCCTCCTCGGCGCGCGGGTCCGCCGTGTGCTCGAAGAATTCCTCCTGGTTCACGTGGCGCCGGATGAGCCCGTCCACGGCGTCCTGCGGCGCCCACAGCCCCGACTCCAGGAGGAAATGGATGTAGTCGCTGGAGATGCTCGTGTGCTCGCTGCGGATCCAGTCCTGTGCCAGGAACCCGAGGGCGCGGTGCAGGTCCATGCCGAACGCCTGCACCGCCATGAGGCCACCGATGCCGGCGACGGGCTCGGCGCCGTCGGGGACGCCGTCCCAGTCGATGAACTGCACCATCGCCGCCTTCACCCAGCCAAGCGTCGCCCTGTCCCGCTCCGTGAGCCCGGCCTCCGCAAACGGAACACGTTGGAACGTCCGCCCTTCTTCCGTCTCCTCGCTGCGCACGAGCTTGCGCCGCAACTCCTGCAGATCGCCCCATGCGGCGCGCATGCGGTCGTGCTCGGCGCGGCTCCATGGTCGCCAGCGGTCGCCGCGGCCGCCCACCGTCTGGAAACGGCCGGTGCCAGCGCGGCGGCATCGGTCGAGGCACTCGCGCACGTCACGCATCTGCTGCGGTGTGTCCGAGCCGTAGTGCGCCCGGCAGATCTCCTCTTCGCCCAGCGACGCAGCACCCAGGTCGCAGGTCTTCTCCCACAAGGCGTGCTCGAGTTGCGACAGGTCGCCCTCGGCCTGCTCGGCAAGCGCTCCGCCCGCGTGCTCGGCGGCGAGGTGGCGAAGGCGCGACAGCACGGCGGCGATGTCCTTGAGGTCGCCGTCGTAGCGCGTGCGGAAGGCTCGACGCGTGAGGTGCTCGGCCTTCGCCTCTTTTTCGCCGTCGAGTGTGACGAGCCGGACCCACGGCACACCTTTCTTGCGCCACCGGTCGGCGAGGACGGCGATGTTGCGGGGCGCCTCCAGCCCGAACAGGCCCGGCTTGAATTCGACGACGTCCCCAGGCTTGGTCATCCCAAGAGCCCCGACGCAAGGTCGCGCAGGGCCGCTGCCGGCTCCTTGGCCTTCACGACGCCGGAGGCAAGGAGGACGCCGTGCGCGCCCAGCTTCACGGCCGCCCGCACGTCGGCGCCGCTCTTGACACCGGCTCCGCAGAGGACCAACGTTCCGGGTGCCGCTTTGCGGACGGCCTTCACGGCGTCCTGCACGACCTTCGGGTCCGCGGACGTGACACTCACGTCGCCGCCGATGAGCTCGGGCGGCTCGATGGCGACGGCCGTCGGTCGGAGCTTCGCGACCTGCCGCGCCTCGGCGGTGGAGTCGGCGCAGACGAGCGAGTGCAGGCCGTGCTCGTGCAGCCGCGCCACCGCCGCCGCGAGGTCGTTTGACTCCAGCTTGTGTTCCGCGTGGTTCACGATGGAGCCGGCGGCACCCGCGGCGGCAAGCATGGCGGCCGTCACGTAGCCCGTGCCGACGCCGGCGGCGAGGCCGTCCACGTGCTGGGCGAAGAGCAGGGCCGGGGCGATGCGGCTGCGGCCCACGGCACCCAACTCGGTCTGCGGCGGCGCGAACCCGATCGGTTGGCCGATGCGCCGCGCCTCCGCCTGGCAGTCGCGGGCAAGCGAGAGCGACGCCAGGCCGCCCATCATCTCGGGATAGACCTTGGCGTTCACGACGATGCGGGGGAAGGGCACGCGAGGGACAATGGCGGGTGGGCCATCAAGCCTGCGGCGGGCGGGGATGGCTGGAAGTCCTGCGTGTGGGCGGGGATTCAATAACTTGACCGCTTGGGCCCCAAGGACAAACCACGCATTGCAAATCCACAACCATCCTCTAATCCCGGGCCTCCCACACGCAGCTGCTCGAATCCTAGGCCTCCCACACGAGGCCGCAACGGCGTTCCCCTGAGGATAGGTTTTCACGGAGGCCCCCGTCGGCCGCCCGTGGTCTCCTCGAACCTCGTCGCCGCCGTGCTCACCCTGTTGCCGGCGATGGGCCTGCTCTGGCTGTACCTGCGCCGCTACGAGGGCTACTTCGAGCAGAACCGCCTCTTCTTCGCGCTCGTCGTCGGCCTCTTCGCCGGTACTGCCGTGCGGTTCGTCGAGGTCGCGTTGTTCCCCTTCGACAACCCTCGCCTCCTGCAACCCGAGGGGGACTTCTCCACGGGGACGCTCGTCTATTCCTTCGCGTACACGATGCTCGGCCTCGCCGTCCTGGAGACCTTCGCGAAGACGGCCATCCTGGGCGCCAAGAAGTTCCGCGCCCGCAAGGACACGCCCTACTACGGCGCCGCCGTCGGCCTCGGCTTCGGCGCCATGTGGACCATCCAGGTCATCGCGAGCCCCACGCACGGCCTCGTCTTCGACGCCGCCTCCGGCAAGATGGTGACGACGACGCCGGCCCTCGTCCTCGACCTGTTCGTGTTCCTGCTCGGCATGGGCCTGCTCCTTGCTCAGGCCGCGTCGGCGATATGGGTGGGGCGTGGCTCCGGCGAAGGCCGCCTCTGGCGGGGCGCCATGCAAGGCACCTTCTGGCTCGCCCCCGGCCTCGGCATGTTCTGGGTGTTCCTGAACGGCGGCGACCAGGTGTACCCCGCCATCGGTGCCGTGGCGTGGGGCATCTTCGCGATGGCGTTCGCCGACCGACGCGTGCTGGAGCGCATCGTGCCGCAGGACGTCCGCGACATGGTGCGCAGGGAACGGCGGCGCGAGACGCGCAAGATGAACCGGGATTGAGGCAGCGCTGGCTGTGCGATGGAAAAGGTGGAAATCCAAACCGCCGACCCGCCTACACGCCGATTTTCGCAGGTTCGGTGAAAACCGCCGACCACGCCGACCACGCCGATAGGCATCGTAGGTTCGGTCCAATCGTCGATTACGCCGACAAGATTCGGTCAAAACCGCCGAGCACGCCGAGCACGCCGATATTCGTAGGCTCGGTCAAAACCGCCGACCACGCCGACCACGCCGATAGGATGGTCAATACCTCCGACTTCGCCGACCACGCCGATAGGATTCGTCGGTTCGGCGTCGTCGGCGTGTTCGGCGGTTCCGATTCTAGCCCCGGAAAATCGGCCTCTGGCTCAGCATCACGGGCAAAGGCAGCGGCGCCCTCGGTTCCGTCCCCGAGTTCATCTCGCAGACCTTCACAAGCTCCGCCACGGTGGCCGGGCTGTCCGGGGCAAGGCCGCCGGCGGCAAGCAGTTCCGGCTTGCGGGCGCGCGGCACGAATTTCCCCGATGCCTTCTCCTTCTCGCCCACCACGACGATGAGGGGCACCCACTCCTTCTCGGCCTCCGCGATCTTGCGGCCGACGCCGTTCGACGAGTCATCGACGTCGGCGCGGAACCCCGCCCCGTTCACTTCACCCGCGAGGCGCTTGCACTCGTCGAGGAACGAGTCGTTCAAAGGCAGGAAGCGCAACTGCGTCGGGGCGAGCCAGAACGGCAGGCTCGGCTTCTTGCCCTCCTTCACGGCGAACGCCTGCTGCTCCAGGATGGCGCAGAGGTTGCGGTCGATGACGCCCGAGATGCTGGTGTGCAGGAGGTACGGGTTCCTGCGGCTGCCGTCGGCGGCGGACGTGACCGCGGGCGCGGCCGGCGCCGGCGCGGGCGCCTCCGGCGGCGGCCTCCGTCGCAAACGCGGCGGCACCAGGATCGCCGTCGCCAGGATGATCGCCGCCGCGGTGTAGAAGATGTAGTTGGTG
>JBHEMF010000015.1:0-13502 GCA_046352665.1 Thermoplasmatota archaeon | reverse complement strand
TGGTGTCCACGGTGAGCTCGCGGCAGTAGACCCAGAAGGAGAGCCGCACGGCCTGGCCTTGCACCCCCCGCACCACCCACTCGTCCTTGCTCGGCTGCTCCACGGCCAACCTGCGCCCCGCCGCGGAGGCTTCGACGTCCTGCACGTGGCGGCCGAAGTCGCGGATCTTGTACGAGCCCGGCACCCAGTTGGGCATGTGGAAGCCGCGCACCGCAACCGGTGCCGCCGGGAACCGCTGCGTCACCCGGACGAGATGCGTCTGGGGGCGGCGGCAGTCGAACGTGACGCGGACGGCGGGCACGGCCCGGGGAACGTGGGCCTGCCGTTTAGCCGCGGCGGTCCCTGGGGGGGCTAACGGAGGAGGGTCACCTTGTCGCACTTGGGGCAGCGCAGGTGGATGGGCCGTTGCGGGGGAGCGTAGAGCATGGCGCCGCAGCCGCCGCACTTGCCCTTCGTGGTCCCTTCCGGGTTCCATTCGGGGTCGTCGTTGGGGCCGGCGACACGTGCCACGACGGCACGCTCGACGCGGACCGCCATGTCCCTTTCCATGACTGCGGGCAGGCCGGGCGTGTGGCCGTTGCGGGGGCGGGGCGGGGTGGCCTCGAACTCGATCTCGGAGGCGGAGGACTTGCCTGCGGTGAGCATCTCCACGGCCTGGACCTGCAGGTCGCGTTTCTCGCCCATCGTGAGGCCCGACGGCGGCTGCCGGCGGGGCCAGCCCTTCGCGTCCCGCCCGATGTTGCGGTTCGGCTGGACGACGAGAGGTTTCGCGGCCGGGATGGGGATCGCGACCTCGGGACCCGTCTCGGGCATAGGCGGGGGTTGGAACTCGAAGTCGAGGCTGCGGCCGGCGGGCGACGGTGCCGCGGAAGGTTCGGACGCGAGGGCGGCGGGCTTGAGGAGGATCGTGAGGGCCAGGGCGTAGAGCGCCACGAGGGCGACGAAGCTCAAGCCGAAGCCCAGCCAGTCGAAGAGCCCGCGCGGTCCGGTGCCCTGCTCGAATGCGTAGAGCGTCGTGACGAGGCCCAGCACACCGATGCCGAGGAAGACCGACGAGAGGAGACGGTATCCGCTGCGGCCGATCCCTTCCTGCATGTCCGCCACTAGGAGGGAAGGCGTTGATGAAAGCTCCGTTTTCTCTGGAGGCCCCTGGACACGGCGGAACGGGCCGCACCTCCGCGACTTGCGTAGAAACGCCTTCAAGAGCCTGGTCCCTGCCCCGTCATGGCCTGGGGGCCGCTGCGCTACCTCTACGTCGGCTCCTCGGACGCCGCCCGCGACATCGCGGCCTGGTCGAAGGCGCTTGGCGAAAAGGCGAAGGTCTGGGACTTCTCGGAATTCGGGACGCGCGTCGCTGCGTTCCGGGTCTCGGACGGGCCGCTCTGGCTCGTGGCTGGCCACCGCAAGGCGCCGAACGTCCTCCCTATCTTCGAGGTGCCCGACCTGGACGACGCCGTGGCGGCACTGCGCAACGCGGGCTGGCCGCCGGAAGGGGAGACCTTCGAGGTGCCGGACGGGCCCTGTCGGATCTTCAAGGACCCGAGCGGCAACGAGCTGTGCCTGATCCAGGTGACGCGCGGCGCGGCACTGGAAATGTGACCATCCAATTCTGAAACCACGAATTTCACGAATTGCACGAAGACTTGGCGTTCGTGGGCTGCGTGAAATTCGGGGTTTCTAAGCCTTGCGCGGCTTCAGGACTTCCACGTCGATGCGGAACGTCTGGCTCGCCATATCGACGTTGGTCTCCTTCATGCCCTTCAGGGCCATGTCGGCCGCGGCGCGCACGACGTCCTCGAGCTTCTTGCCCTTCGCCTTCATGCCTTCGGAAAGCGAGTGCTCGGCCTGGCTGGACTCCTTGCCCAACGCGATGCCGTTGCGCTCCGTGGCGTTGCCGTCCACGTCGCAGTGGTAGATGGCCGCCTCGCGGCCGCCCACGTCGAAGCCGGCCACGATGATGCCGACACCGAGCGGGCGGCGGTAGCTCATGCCAAGCTGGTGGAGGTAGTCGGAGAGCGCCAGGCTCACTTCCTTCGGCGAGACCTCGCTGCCGAGGACGAACTTGTGGTTCACGGCGAGGTCGCGCAGGAGTTGCCGGACCTGGTTCGTGTCGCCGCCGTGGCCCGTCACGAGGACGACGCAGTCGCGGCTCACGCGCACGACCTTCTCGGCGCCGGTGAAGAGGGGCGAACCGTCGCGGTTCACGGTGGCGACGACGACCTGCTTGTCGTCCCTGGCTGCGATGATGGGCAGCCCCATGCCGAGCGTGATGCGGGCGTACTTGATGGCGGGGATGCTTCCCGTCTCGTCGAAGTGCAGGTAGGCGGTATCGACGGCGGGCTTCACGACGCCACCTCCGAATCTTCGGTGACCTCTTGCGTGAACGTGTAGGTCTTGAGGCCGTACTCGCCCGAGTTGGGGAGCGTGTACACGACGAGGCCGTTGCCGGACGCGACGTCGCGCTGGGTGCTTGCCCGGACCGCGCGCTTTGCCACGTCGATGGCGTCCTTCATGGTCTTCACCTTGAGCCAGTCCGTGGACTCGAGGACACCGACGGCGGGGCCGGTGCCGGAGCCGGTCACGGTGAAGTCCTTCTTCTGGATGAGCGAACCGTCGCCGCCCACGTCCCAGAGGTGGACGCCGTCGCCGCCGCGGGTGGCGAGGATGAACTGGCCGTAGATGCCGCCCGAGCGCTGGATCGTGTAGGCGGCGAGCTTGGCGAGCTCCGCGGGGGCGAGGGCCCAGCCGCGCCGCCCCTTCGTGTACTCCAGGTTGAGTCGGAGCATGTGGGCGTAGGCCTGCGCCTGCGCAACGGAGCCTGCGATCGTGATGGCGGAGTCGCCGTCGAGTGGCTCGATCTTCACGACGTCCTTGTCCGCGACGTAGTACCCTGCCGTGGCGCGCCGGTCTGTGGCCAGGACGATGCCTTCGGGCGTCTTGATGCCCACGGTGGTTGTCATCGCTCGGGCATGGTGGGCGGTTCTATAAGATTCCGGACGTTTGGGCAGTGACCCACGGTGGAGGGCGCCGCTCACACGTGGGACTAGGGACGCCGCTCGCGGGTCACGGCCGGGGGCGGCGTGGGCCGTTGCGGTGCTGCGGGCTTCGCGGCCTTGCGTCCCGGGCGCCCGGCAAGCTCGTAGATAGCGCGCAGCAGGAACTCCACCACGACCACGACCACGAAGAAGACGACGATGAGGGGGACGTGGTCGAGGAGCTGCGACATGTTGCCAAGGGCCTCGCCGAGCTTGTCGATGCGGTTCGTGACCAGCATGAAGCCGAGGAGGCCCAGTGGCATCACCTTGGCGAGCTCCTGCGCTCCCTCCTCGTGGAAGTAGGCGCTGATCCGGATAGCAAGGACCATCGCCATGGAGATGACGAGGATGTACTCGGGTGTGAGCGCGAACTGCGTGCTGCCCGTGATGTCGGGGTTGCTGAACACGATGAGGGTCGCTGCGACCAGGAGGAAGAACGCGAAGGAGACGATGGGGAACAGGAGGACGTAGAGGAACCGCCGGCCCGGTGTGGCCACGGCGCGCTCGCCGAAGCGCTTCGCGAACATGAGCCGCGTCCCCATCGGCAGGTAGAGCGCCGTGACGGCGAGCGTGAAGGCCGCGATGCCGACCGCGTAGAGGCCCAGTGTCGTGAGGCTCGGCCCGTACTCCGTCCAGAAATCCATGCCAGGCCAACCGCAGCGCCGGCTTTGAGGCTATGCGGTGCGGCGGCGCAGCGCGAGGGCGGCCAAGGCAAGGACGGCGACGAGGGCGGCCGCCGCGGGGGAGGCCGACTTCTTCTGCTCCTGCTTGTGGACGAGTGCCGCGTCGTCGGGCAGTGTCGCCTTGGTGTCGGTGACGACGAGGAAGCGTACCAGGGTGCGGGCGGCCGGCTCCTGCGCGTCATAGACCTGCAGGACGAGGTCGGCAGTGTCCCCTTCCTTGGCGTCGGCGGGGACATGCACGACCACCTGCGCGTCGCCGGCGGCGTGCGCGTCCACGTGCAAGGGAAGGGGCGATTCGACCCATTCCGCGTGCGTCCCCGTCACGTTCAGCGTCATGGTGCGCGCCGCCTCGCCGGTGTTTGCGACCGAGAACGGCAGGACCATCGTGGCACCAGGGTTGGCGTGGCGCTCCTGCGCCCCGAGCAAGGTCACGGCCGGGCCGGAGGCGGTCGCGAGGACGGAGGTGACGGCGTCATGGTACTCGAGGAGGGGGAGGGTCACCTGGCCGCCGGGCTTGAGGGTGGGCGCATCGGCGCCCGTGAAGAAGTTGGGCACGGACGTGGAGTGCACCTGCACGAAGAGCAGGAGGTCCTGGCCGCGCAGGTAGGCGATCTTATCCGAGGCCGGCAGCGCCACCATGTCTCCTTGCAGGATGGTGTCGCCGTTGGCGGCCACGTCGGCCGGGGCCGTCGAGTTCAGCGCCGCGAGGGGCACCAGCTGGTCCGCGTTGTAGCAGGCGTACGGGCCGCGGTAGGTGCTGTCCGCCGGCTGCAGGTAGAGTGTCGCCTCGAGGCTGGCTCCTTGCAGCGGGGCCGTGGCGTGGATGGGGACGGAGAGTTGGCCCGTCTGGCCGACCAGGAAATCGAGGCCCATCTGCAGGCCGGGGTTGAGGCGCAGGCACCAGGAGTAGTCCACGTAGGGTGTCGTGCCGTCCACGTACGTGTTGGCGCCGGCCGGAGTGAGTGCGATGCCGGCGTCGTCGTCCGACGTCTCGAGGGCGTTCATGAAGGGGTACCCATCGTTGCCCGTGAAGACCGGTGTCAGGGCCTGCGAGAACGGGCCCGTGTAGGCGTAACTGTGGAAGTAGAGCGTGTTGTGGTGGCCGGCCGGCTGCGGCGTGGCGAGGAACCGTACGCCCATGCCGAGGCGCCCCACGCTGGCGCCGTCGGAGACACTCGTCATCTCGACCACGAAGGAGAGCACGGAGCCGTGCACGTGGCTGAAAGGCAGGGTCACGAGGACGGGGAACTCCTGCTCCACCCCGGCATCGAGTTGGAGGGTCGGGACGGGCAGGCTCACGGACCAGTCCTTGGGGACCTGGGTGGCACGCAGCTCGAAGCGGTCGCTTGCGTCTCCGGTGTTGCGGCCGACCGCCTTGAACAGGAACGTCGTGGCCTCGCCGTTGGAGGCGCGGAACGGCTCGGCGCTCGCGAGGAACGCGTGGCCGGTCTGCCGCAGCCCGATCTGGACGGGGTACGCGAGGGGGGCGACACCGGTGTCCGGCATCTCGTCGTGGACCCGCGCCGGTGTACTGCCGTTCTGGCCGCAGATGATGCAGATGAAATTGCTGTCGGCCGCGAGGTCGCGGTCGAAGACCTTGAAGTTGGAGAGCACGCGCCCGGGGAACGGTGCCGTGCCCTGCGCGTCGGCGAGGTCGCCGCGCGGTATGTCGGCCACGAACGTCTCCGCCGCGGCGTCGCTCTTCAAGGCTCCCGCGTGGAACCACATCATGCTCCAGTCGGAGGTCTCGCCGTCGCGGTACGAGAGTGCCAGCTGGTTGTACTCGCTGCCGATGAAGAAGTGGAACATCGAGACGAGGAAGCTGCGGCCGCCGTGGTCGAACTGCACATAGACCGCCTGGCCGTCGTCGCTTGCCGCGTCTTGCCCGGTCTTCACGTCGGTGACCTTCACGGTGAAATGGAACGTGTCGGCGTCCTCCGCGACGGAGAGCGCCAGGAGGTCGAGGCTCGGGTAGAGCTGGCTCGGCAAGACGGCGTCGTTTGCCTTCACGTCGGCGGCGGCGTCCTCTGCCAGCGGGCCTGCAGGAGGCGCCGGGATGTCTGCGCCGTGGGCGGCGAGGGCGATGCAGTTGAAGGTGAAGATGGCGGCAAGGGCCAACGGCCAGGATCGCTGCATGGCCGGCCCAGTCACGGCGGTCCCTAATAAGCTCTGGCGGGGTTTTCCCGCTCCCGGCACGCTCAGGCGATGTCGTCACGGCGACGCAGGGCCACGAGGGCCAAGGCGCCGATCATGCCCACGGACGCCCAGGCCGGAGAGCGGTGCGGCGCGTCGGCCTTCGGGGCGACGGCGGCGTCGTCGGGAAGCTTCTGGTCCGTCTCCACGGTGACGACGACGCGCAGCAGGCCGCGGCTTGCGGCGTCGGCGGCGTCGTACGCTTGCACGACCAGGTCCGCCGTGTCGCCTTGCTTGGCGCCCGCCGGCACGTGCACGACGACGTCGGCGCGGGCCGTTCCGTGCGCCGGGACGCCGACACTGCCGCCGGTGGGGAGTGCAGCCCAGGCGCTGTTCGTGCCCGTGACGTTGAAGTCGAGCACGAGCTCGCGGTCGGCATCGTTTGCGACCGACACGGGGAAGACCACGGTGGATCCGGGGTTGGCGTGGCGCTCCTGGGGGCCGAGCGGCGTCAGGGCCGGGCCCTTCAGCGTCGTGAGGACCTCCTTCACGTCGTCGTGGTATTCGAGGAGAGGCAACTGCACCATGCCGCCGGGGACGAGCTTGGGCGTGCCGGGCGCCAGGAAAGATGGCGCAGCGACACCGCGCACCTCGACGTAGAGCAGGATGTTCTGCCCCTTCACGTACGGGATGCGGTCGGCGACGTGCCAGACATCCAGCGTTCCCTGCAGCACCTTGTCCGAGTTGGCGGGGATGTCGATGCCGGCCGTGTCGTTCAGGCTCGCAAGCGTGAAGGGCTCCTCGCCGCCGAAGCCGTAGTAGCAGCCATACCGGTTCGCGTCCTCGGGCACGAGGTAGAGGCGGGCCGTGAGGCTTGCCGCGTTCAAGGGTGCCGTGGCGTGGATCGGCACCGAGAGGTTGCCCTTCCCCGCGACACTGAAGTCGAGGCCCATCTGCAGACCGGGGTCGAGGGCGACGCACCACGAGAAGATGCCCTCCGGCTCGCCGAGGTTGCCCATGTCCCAGCTGTTCCCCTGCGGCGAGAGCGGGATGCCCTCGTCGCCGTCGAAGGTGTCCAACGCGTTCATGAAGGAGTAGCCGTCGTTGCCTTCGAACGCCTGGCCGAAGACCGCGTTCAGCTGGCCATACGAGTGGCTGTGGAAGTAGAGTTGGTTGTGGTGGCCCGCCGGCTGCGGGATGGCGAGGTAGCGCACACCGACCTCGAGGCGACCGACGGAGCCGGGGTCCGAATTGCTCGTCATCTCGAGGACGAAGGAGGCGGCCGAGCCGTGCACGTGGTTGAAGGGGACGTTCGCCACGACGGGGACCTCCAGGTCGGCGCCCGCCTCGATGTCCAGGGTCGGCTGCGGCAGCACGATGTTCCAGCCGGCCGGGACCTTGGTTGCGCGCAGCTGGAACGTGTCCTTGGCGTCGCCGATGTTGACGCCCTTCACGCGGTAGATGAAGGTCGTCGCCTCGCCGTTGGAGGCGCGGAACGGCTCGTCGCTTGCCAGGCGCGCGTGGCCTTCCTGCTTGAGGCCGAGCTGCACGGAGTAGGACACGGAGGCGGGGCCGCCGTCGGGCATGGCGTCGGTGAAGTACGCGGGGTCATCGACGCCTTGGTTGGCGATGCAGCAGAGGAAGTGGCCGTCGTTGCCGCCGAACAGGTTGTGCGACAGGACCTGGAACCCGTCCAGCGTGCGGCCGGGGTAAGGGCTTGCGCCGTGCGCGTCGGCGAGGTCGGACCGCAGGACCGCGACCGTGACGGTCTCGGCGGCGGCGTCGAGGACGGCCCCGTTCGGGCGGTACCAGACCTGGTTCCAAGGCTGGTTGTCGGCGTCGCGGAACTCCAGCCATGCGCTCGTGCCGTCGATGACGCCGGGGAGCTGCTCCACGACGTTCACCTGGAACGAACGGCCGCCTGTCTTGAACTGGATGCGGTCGAGCCAGCCGTCCTGGCCTGCGCCGTCCTTGCCGAGCTTCAGGTCAGCCACTTGGAGCGAGAACGTGAACCCCTCGGCGGTCTCGAGGAGCGAGAGGCCGCGCAGGTCGATGTCCGTGTAGGCCTGGTCCGGGGCGTCCTGGGCGCCACCCTGCGTCTGCACCTTCACGTCGCCGGCTGCGTCCTCGGCGATGGCGACCGCCGTGGGGACCACTTCGGCGCCGTGCACCATGGGTGCTGGCACTGCGAACAGGAGCAGGGCAAGGATGGGTAGGAGGTTTCGGCCACGCATGGGCATAGACGCAGGTTCCTGGCTAATAAGCAATAGTGGTGGGTCTGTCGAACCGGCGGGTCAGGCGCGGCGCCGGGCGGCGCAGGCGACGAGGGCCACGAGCTCCACTGCCAAAAGCGGCCCGGCCGATGGCGAGCGTTTCGCGGGCGCCGTCGTCGCAAGCCCCGCGTCGTCGGGGTGCGTCTCGCTCGTGTCCACCGTGACGATGAGGCGGACCAGGGAGCGGCTCGTCTCGTTGGCCTGGTCGAAGGCCTGCAAGAGGAGGTCGGCCACGTCGCCGCCCTTGGCGCCGGCGGGGATGCGGATCGTGACGTCGGCGCGCGCCACCCCATGCGAGGGGACGCTCACGACGCCCGCCGTCTCCGCCCACTCGCTGTGCGAGCCCGTGAGGTTGAAGCCGATCGGGCGCGCCGCGTCGCCGTCGTTGGCAAGCGACAACGGGAAGACCACGACCGCGCCCGGGTTGGCGAGCCGTTCCTGCGGCCCGAGGGCCCGCAGCGGCGGCCCGCGCACGGTCGTGAGGACCTGCTTCACCTCGTCATGGTACTCGAGGAGGGGCAAGGTGACCTGTCCGCCAGGTGCAAGCTTGGGCTGCGACCCGGAGACGTAGTACGTCGGGGCGCCGACACCCCAGACCTCGACGCGCAGCATGAGGTTCTGGCCCTTCACGTAAGGGACACGGTCGGCGGTGTGCCAGACCGCGATGTCGCCTTCCAGGACCGCGTCGGAATTGGCTGCGATGTCCTTGGCGGCCGTCGTGTTGAGGCTGCCCAGCACCTTGGCGTCGTTCAGGTAGCAGTAGCCGTAATAGTTCGGGCTGTCCGGCGGCGTGACGTAGAGGGTCGCCTTGAGGAACGCGCCGTCCAATGGCGCAGTGGTGTGCACCGGGACCGCGACGTGCCCCTTCTCGGCCACCTTGAAGTCGAGCCCCATCTGCAGGATGGGGTCGAGCGGCACGCACCAGCCGTAACCGGCGTACGGCAGGCCGCCTATCGTGTCCAGGCTCTGGTCCTGCGGGCCGATGCTGATGCCGGCGTCGCCGTCGAGCTGCTCGGCGGCGTCCATGAAGACGACGCCCTCGTTGCCGGAATTGAGGGTGCCGAACGCCTGCGAGAGCTGGTCGTAGGCACGGCTGTGGAAGTAGAGGGTGTCGTGGTGGCCGGCGGGCTGCGGGATGGCAAGATAGCGCACGCCCATCTCGATGCGGCCGACCGTGCGCGGGTCCGTGTCGCTCAGCATCTCGACCACGAACGACGCCGCCGTGCCATGCGCGTGGTTGAACGGCACCGTCGCCACGACGGGGAACTCCCCGTCGGCGTCGCTTGCGAGGTCGAGGACGGTCTCGGGCAGCATGACGGACCAGCCGGCAGGGGCCCCGACCACGCGCAGGTGGTAGGTGTCGCGCTCCTCGCCGATGTTCTTGCCCTTGGCCTTGAACAGGAACGTCGTGGCCTCGCCGTTGGAGGCGCGGAACGGCTCGTCGCTCGACAGGCGCGCGTCGCCCTCCTGCCGGATGCCGAGCTGGACCGCGTAGACCCCCGGCGCCTCGCCTTTGTCGGGCATGTCGTCCGTGAGGTCGGCGAAGAAGCCGAAGAGGTTGCGCGAATGGACGCTGAAGCCCTCGAACGTGCGGCCGGGGAACGGCGCTGCGCCCCGCGCGTCGGCGAGCGCCTCCCGGGGCACGACGGCGGCGAGGGTCTCGGCCTTGTCGTCGATCTCGACGCCATCCAGGTACTGCACGACGCTCCAGCCGTTCGTCGCGTTGTCGCGTGCGTAGAGGTAGCCGTAGGTGTACTCGGAGGCGCCGCTCAGGCTCTCGTGCTCCATGAAGAGCTCGAACTCGCGCTTGCCGTGCCGGAACATGATGTCCATGGCCTGGCCGTCCTCGCCGGCGGCATCGGTGCCCTTCTTCAGGTCGGTGACCTGGACAGCGAAACGGAAGGAGGCGTGGTCCTCGCTCACCGTGAGGCTGCGCAGGTCGATGCCGTGTGTCGCCTGCTCCGGCGCCGGCTCCTGCGCGAACACGGCGTCCACGGCGACGTCGGCAGCCGGGTCCTCCACGAGAGGCCCGGCCGGGGCCGCGGCCGGCGCTTGCGCCGCGAAGGACGGCAGGCTGGACAGCAGCATCAGGAGGACCACCAGGGTCGTGCGCATGCGGCCGCATCCAGACAAACCCCCTAATAAGGAATGCCGGACGGGTGTCAGCATGGTGGCACCACGGCCACGCCGACTTGCGCCGCGACGAGGGCGTCCAGGTGGAGGAGGAACGTGTCTTCCGACTGGCGCGGGATGGTGGCGCCCGCGGCTCCTTTGTGGCCGCCTCCTTGCCCGCCGACGGCGGCCGCAGCCTCCCGCAGCGCGGTGGCGAGGTCGATGCCGCGCCCTTGCAGTTCGTGCGGGGCACGCGCCGAGACCTTGGTGCGGCCGTCCGGCGTCCAGGCGAAGCCCACGACGGCCATGTCCCGCCGCAGGCCGAGTCCGTCAAGCGCCATGCCGCACACGATGCCTACGACGGTGTCGCGCACGCGGTCCTGCAGATGCACCCACTGCACGGCGGCCCGCTCCTGCACGCCGGCCTGCGCGAAGGCGTCGAGCGCCCCGGCAAGATGGCGGCGGTGGTCGAGGAGGAGGCTCAACGCCTCCTGGTAGGCGGCACCGCGGTCGCCCCGCGCCACGGCGAGGCCGACCTCGGGGCGGTCGTACCGCGCCGTGCCGTTGAGGAGTGTCCCGAACTCCTGCAGCTCCCGCGTCGGGCTTCCCACCGCCTCGGCGCGGATCGTGACCACTTCGCGGAAGAGCTGGCCCACACGGCGGGCGAGGCCGCAGTCGATGAGGTGCTCCACGATGCGGCTGCGGACCGTCCTCCGAGCGTCCTCGGAGAGGCCCGTCCACCCTTTCGCGTCGCCCTCCAATTCGACTCCCCATGCGGCAAGGAGGCGCTCGGCGGAGCGGCCGTCGCGGGAGATGCCAGGAACCTCGGGGCCGCTTGCGAGATGGAGGAACTTCCGCAGCGGCCGGGTCTCGGTGCCGAACCAGGCGAGGTCGGTCCGCTGCTCGAGCAAGCCGATCTCCTTCCCAAGCGCCAGGAGGGCCGCGTTGCTGCCGGTGAAGCGACCGAGCTTCCGGTCCTGCAAGTCGCCCGTGGCGCCCACAAGGGCAAGAGGCAGGAGGGCGATGTTGGCAGGGTCGAGCGCCGCCGCGACCAGGTAGGCGCAACCGGCGCCGGAGATCTCCTCCCCGGACAAGCCGTCCAGGAGCGGGTTCACGTGCGCGAAGGACTCCTCCGAGCCGTCGCGGACCAACTGGTGGTGGTCGCAGACGAGGCGGGGCAGGGCGGGGAAATGCATGTACGCGGTGGAGCCAAGGTCGCAGAACCAGAGCGCCTCGGGCGCAAGCCCTTGCACGCGCTCGACGTGGTACGCGTCGAGGGACTTCACCGGCTGGAGGAGGAACGGCACCTGCGCGCGGGCCAGCGCCTCGGCCGCGATGGCGCCGGAGGCGACACCGTCGGCGTCGATGTGGTGCACGACGGTCACGGTGCGGCCGGCGGCGCGCTGCCCAAGCACCCATGCGGCGCCAGCCTCGGCGCGGGCGCGCAGCCGCGGGTCGAGTCCGGCCGGGAGGGCATCCACATCCCAGCGAGGGCGCCGGTCCAGATAAGAGGCGGGGGACGGGCGAGTGAAATCGGATGGGCCTTGGCCTGTCCGGCCGGCCTTTTCCCTCGGGGGGGCTGCCTGGAGCCATGCGCTTCATCGCCGCTGCCCTCGTCCCGGTCCTGCTCGTCGCCGCCCTGCCGACCCCGATCCAGGCGCAAGCCGAGCCGGCGCGGCTGGTCCTATCGGAGATCGAGGCCGACCCCGACAGTGCCGTGGGCGAGCGCGAGTTCGTGGAAGTGTGGAACAACGGCACCACGGCCGTGGCGTTGGCCGGCTGGAAGGTCCGCGACGCGCCCACGGCGTCGGGCGCCACGAACACGTTCACCTTCCCGGCCTGGTCGCTGCCGCCGGGCGGACGCGTCGTGGTCTGGGGCGGAGGCGCTGCCGACAGCCTCGGCCCAGCCTGGAGCAACGCGGCCGTCTGGAACAACGCCGGCGACGCGGCAAGCCTCATCGACCCCGCGGGCCACGTCGTGGACTGGCTAGGCTACGGTGCCACGGCAGCACCGACCGGGGAGATGGCGAACAAGACCTTGCAGGCCAAGCCGGCGCACGGCCAGTCGCTGCAGCTCGACGGCGGCCGCTGGGTCCTGGGCTCCCCCACACCTGGCACGGTGTTGGGCGCCGTGCAGGGCGGCATCTCGCTCACGGTCGGGAACGCTGCACCGGCGGCGCGCTTCGGCGCCATCCCGACTTCGGCGCGGCCCGGGTCGTCGGTGCAGGTCGAGGTTCTCCCATCCGATCCCAACGGCGAAGCCGACGTGAAGTCCTGGACGCTCTCCTCCGGAGGCACGACGTACGCCACGGGTGCCGCGGGCGGTCCCGCTACAGTCACCCCGACGGCGCCCGCCAGCGGGACTTCTTGGGTCCTCGACCTGAAGGTCACGGACCAGGCGGGGCTCACGGCGTCGGCCCAGGCCACACTGCCGCTGCGCTACAGCGACCTCGTGGTCGAGATGCCAGCCGCCGGTCCGCTCGCGTTCCCGACCGCTGGCCCCGGGGCGGCGACGTTGGACGCCAACGCGCCGGTCGTGGTGCGCAACGTAGGGGCCACCGACGTCGTACCGCGGCTCGACGTCTCCGCGTTCGCCGGGCCCACCTCGTTTGCCGCCGAGGGGCACGTGTGGGTCGGCTGGCCGGACGTCACGGGCAACCTCACGTGGTCCGCGTACACCGGCCCGCTCATGCACCTGCCGGCCCTGGCGCCGGGCGGTACGCTCGCCGTCACGTTCCGCCTGCGCGACCTGCCACTTCCGCTCCCCGCTGGCACCTACGGTACGAGTTTCGCCGTGGTGCCCTGATGGCGGTCGCCCTCGTCGCCGCAGTGCTCATCCTCAACCCGGTGCTGGCCGAGACGACCCCGGTTCGCCTCGTCTCGGTCGGCACCGGGGACATCCCGGTCGAATGGTCGGTGGACGGCATGCCGGTGGCCGTCGGGGCCGACGGCGTCCCGGTCACGGTCGAGGTCGCAGCCGGGCCGCACACGCTCACCGCGCGAGCCGAGTTCGCTGGTGCCTGGGAGGTGATGGCGCGGCCGCAGCCCACGTCGGCCGGCATGGCGTACGTGCCGGCCTGGACCGCGGCCACGACGGGGACCCCGCAGCCGCCGGAGCCGGTGCCGGCGCCGGCCTTCGGAGCCGTTGCCATCCTGATGGTGGGCGTGGCGGGCATGGCGCGCCGCCGGTGCTTATGAGTCGCCCGGCCTTGCGCGCCGCGTGCAGATCGACCCCTGGGGCAGCTCGCAGTTCCAGGACTATGCAC
>JBHEMF010000014.1:0-13596 GCA_046352665.1 Thermoplasmatota archaeon | reverse complement strand
TCGCCCCTGGGCGGCATCGAGGCTCCACCCCCTTCAGAACGTTCATCTAGCACCTAGGACTCGAATGGAACCATGGCAGAATCCCTCGCCACGACCCAGACCACGGCCCCGTCCGCGGCGGTCGCTGGCACGGCGAAATTCGAGACCACCCTCACGATGACCGTGACGGACCTCGCGCGGAAGAAGTTCCAGGAGTTCCTCGGCGACCGGCCCATGGACCAGGTCGGCGTGCGCATGTCCGTCCACCCCGGCGGCTGCTCCGGCGCCTCCTACGGCATGGAGTTCGCGGAGACCCCGGAGGCCGGCGAGTTCACGCTCGTCGCCAACGGTGTACGCATCTTCGTCCACCCGTCGCACGCCCCGCTCCTCAACGGCATCCAAATCGACTTCGTGGACGAGCTCATGGGCGGCGGCTTCAAGATCGGCAACCCCAACGCCACAAGCTCGTGCGGCTGCGGCAAGTCGTTCTCGTAAGCGTTTGCCCGGCAACCGAAAGCGACGCACGAGCGCACGCCAGGCCCCGCCTTCCTGGTTCCCCTCCGATGGGCAAAAAAGGCTTTTTGCGCTATTGCCCCACGTGAGCGAAGGCGGCGGCCGTGCATGGCTTCTCCTGGGCATGGGCGGGCTGGGCCTCTTCTCGGTCGCCTTCGTCGTACTGCATGTCCTCAATTGGGGCTCGCTTGCCGAGCATGGCCGGCACGTGAGCAACTTCGCCTACATGTACGGAAGCTGGCTCTGGCAGGCCGGCCTCGTCGGCCTCGGCGCCGGCACCTTGGCCCTGGTCGAGGGGCTGCGGCGGACACTAACGGTCCGCGGCCCGGCGGCATGGGCCTTCCCAGCGCTCCGCATGGCTGGACTTGCCATCCTCGCCATGACCGTGTTCAAGACCGACCGGTACGTGACACCGAACGGCAATTACAGCCTTGGCGGCTACATCCACGACTCCTGCGCCGTGGCCTCGACGTTCTTCATCTGCTGGAGCATGCTGCTGCTCGTCGCCGCGGCGCGCGTCGATCCGGCGTGGGGCAACGTTCCCGGCCGCAGTTGGCTCTGGCCGCTCTGCACCATCGGTTTCGCGCTGGCGTGGATGGGCGGCGACGTCACGGAGTTCTGGCCCATCGCGGCCGTCGTGCAACGCGCCGTCGTCGTCGTGATGACTGCCTGGCTCCTCACGGTGGGCTGGCGGGCCCTGGCGGCGCAGGGACTCGGAAGCGGAACGCCGCAGCCAGTTCAGCCGCCACGGCCCACGCGTTGAGCGCCTCTGGCCAGATGGAGGCGGTCTGGGGTGCTGCCTCGACCCAGGCCGGCGAGAAAGAGCCCGACGGGAAGCCGCCGAGGACCACCGTGAGCTCGCCGTCCTTGGCAAGCCCCGCCAGGTCCGCCGGCTTCAGCACGGCGCCAGTCTCGTCGAGACGGACCACGGGCCCTTTCGCGAACGTCTTCACGGCGTGCTTCGGCGTGCACTCGCCGTCGATCCACAGGAGCGGCTCCTTGTCCTGGCTCTTGCCCTCGCGCAGCACCTTCGAGAGGAGCCCTTGGAAGCGGGCCTCGCCGCGAGGCAGCCGCGTGTCCGGCCGGACGTGGATGAGGAGGTTCTGGCGCGTGTGGATGGCGACCTCGACGCGGCCTTCCTTGGCAAGCGGGCTCTCAAGGAGCACCAGGAGCGTGTAGTGCACGATGTCGGGGCGGCCGCGGCGCTTGCCGTCGGCGAGCCGGCTCATGGCTGGGCCGTGCAGGTTCTGGTCCAGGAGGATCTCGCTGGGGCGGCGGCCCTGCTGCTGCGCCGCGTTGCGGACCGCCGGGTGCCCCGCGATCTCGGCGGGGGCGAGTTCGACTTCGGCTTCCGCGATGAGGACCCTGAGCGCCACAGCGCGGCGAGGCGCGGGTGCGCCTTGAAGGATTGGATGGCACCGTGTGCACCCACGGCCCGGCAGGTTTTTCACCGGCAGCACTCGCCCTGCGCCATGGCCTGGAGCAAGTTCAGCCCGAGGGAGGCGCCCAGGCCGCCGTTGGGTGCGTCGTCGCCGGAGGCGGGGCGGCGGGCCTGGCTGCTCAAGTGGGGTTGGTGGGTGTCGCAGGGGATGTTCTACCTGGGCCTTCTCCTTCTGGTGTACTGGCTTTTCCGAAGCTGACGCCGCGAACGATGCCAATAGACCTAACTACCGGCAGGGTCACCTTCACCCCATGAAGAACGTCCTGGCGAGCCTCCTGTTGGCTGCCTTGGTCCTCTCCGGTTGCGCCGCATCCGACGGCACCGACTCGTCGAGTCCCAGCCATCCCGCCACGATCCCACGCCCGACGACGACGCGTTTCACGCCACCCACGCACACCACCCCGCCGGTCCCGGACACGACGACACAGGCCCCCACATCGACCACCACGACGACGGGCGGTGGCGGCGGCACCACCACGACGACCACGACCACCTCGGCGTCCGGCCTCACGGGCGGCGACTCGCAGTTCTTCGTCCTCGAGATCAACGAGACGGCACTCTCGGGCGTCACCGACTCCTATGCGCAGGTCTCCTGGAACGTGAATGCGACGCACACCGTGTCGAGCCACGTGGACTACGGCATCGGTGCCGGGAATTTCAGCCTCGCGACCGTCGGCCAGTCCGGTGCCGGCCCGCACGTCCAGGGGCTCCTCTCGCTGCACTCGTGCTCCACCTACGCCTTCCGCATCTCGGCGGAGGACTCGTACCTGAACACCGCTTTCAGCTACCCGGCGCCGGCCACGTTCACGACGACGGGCGCCACACCCACGGCGGGCGGCATGCTGTTCCCCAACATCATGCACACCTCGCTCGCCGTCACGTGGGCCGTGACCGGCCCGCCCGACACGAAGACGCAGCTGGAGTACGGCACGACGACCGGATACGGCCAGGCCACGCCGCTGCAGGTCGGCGCCGGCACCAAGTCGGCCACCCTCACCGGCCTCGTCGCCAACACGCTGTACCATTTCCGGGTCCACATCCTGAGCGCCTGCAATCCCGGCGGCATGCCGGTGGACACGCCCGACGTGACCCAGTACACGGCCGAGCTCGTCCACATCGACGTCAAGGGCAATCTCGGAGCCGCCGGGTCCTTCAACCCGGGCTCCAGCCCCGTGTACTCGCAGCTCAACGTGCTCTCGTCGAAGCGCTATGTCTTCGAGGTGAAGAACGACGACCAGACGCCGACGCCGCAGGTCCACAGGTGGATGCCGGGCAACCTGCCGGACTCGGGCGATGTCCCGGTCGGCGCCACGAACACCTACCAGGTGAGCCTGCAGTTCGCACCGGGCACGGTGTACCACATGAGGTGTCCATACCACAGCCAGATGGACGGCATCATCAACAGCACGTAGGGTCGTGCATGCGGCTCAGCGGCCCAATGAAGACACTGAAAACACTGAATCGTGGACTATTTTCACCGCGTGCCTTTCACCACTGACCGCGGCCTGGAGCGATGATCATGGGAACCGGCCAGCCATTGTTTCAGTTCGTTCAGTGGGTTCAGTGGTTCGCTACGACAGGATCTCGCCGAGCCTGCCCGTCGCTGCCGCCTGCTTGATCTCCTTCGCGATGCGGCGTCCGGTGCTGAGGCCGGGCTCCACCATCTCGCTGTAGGGGCTGCCGCCCACGAACGGGTTGGTGCCGGCCACGATGCGGGCCGAGATCTCGAAGACCCGGAATTCAAGCTGGTCCGTGACCACGGTCTCAAGGCAGAACGGGCCCCACAGGCCGCCGAAGCGCGACTTGGCCTCCTTCACCACCGCCTCGCCCATGCGGAACACCTCGGGCAGGAGCGATTCCCGGATCACCATCGGGATGTTGCCGGTCACGACGAACGTGGGGCTGATGCCGATCTCCTCCAGGTCACGGTGCGTGCCGAGGCGGCCCATCTCGTCGATGTTCGACTCGTCACGCCGGTCGATGGAGAGCAGTTGCAGGCTACCGCCGGGCACCTGGAACCCGGCTGCGTCGATGGGGCTGTGGAAATAGTGCAGGTAGTAGCGCGTGCCGAGCACGAACTCCTGGATGGTGTACGGCTCGCCGGGCTGGATGTTGCGCTTGAAGTCGGCGGGCGTCTTCGCGATGAAGAAGCCGCGGCCGCCCTTCGCGCCGTGGTACTTCACGATGACCGGGCCGTCGATGTCCTTCGGGTCCGCGACCTTCCGCGGCATGCGGATGCCGGCCGCTTCCAGCCAGGTGCGCTGCTTGTCGCGGTCGGATTCCCAATGCAGGACGTCGCGGTTGCCGAAGATGGGCAGCCGCACCTTGGAGTAGGCGTCCGGGCCGAGGTACTCCACGAGGGAGCCGTGCGGCACGAGGACCACGTTCTCGGCACGCAGCTCGTCGGCCATGTCGAGGAGCTGGTGGTAGGAGCGCAGGCGCAGGATGCGGTCCGGCTTGGCGCGGGGGAACGCGTCGTAGTACCGGACGTCGCGGTCGCCGGCGGTGATGGCGAGGGTCTTGAAGCCCTCGAGCCGCGCGCCGTGGAAGATCTGCAGGCTGGAGTGGCTCACCGCCGCCGCGATGGTGAGGTCCTTGGGATCGTACCCCTCCAGGATCGGGGGGACGGTCGCCGCTGCCATGTCCCGGCGACGCGGGCCCCCATGAAGACGGTTTCCGTCGCTTCAGTACGCCACGACGACGTGCACGGCCCATTGGCCCACGCCGTGCTCGACCGACCAGTGCAGGGTCCACGACCCGGCGGGCTCGCCGTCGGCGCAGGCCAGGCAGGCGCCCGCTCCGGTCCCGCTGCCGCTTGCGACGCTCTGGCTGTCGTGCACGACCTGCTCGGAAGGGTCGCCGCCCGTGAGGCTGACGTCGTAGTTGTAGAGGGTGTACTCCGGCGCCCCTTGCGGACCCATGACCATGAGCTCGACGGTGAAGGTCTTGTAGCCAGGTGCGACGTGCCAGTCCCAGTCCTTGTCGACGCCTGTGGCGAGGTCGCCCGACTCCTGGACGTCCACGGGGTCCTTCGTGAGGTTCGCGGTTGCCGCGCTGGCACCCGGCGCCGCCGACGTCATGCTCCCGCCCACCGGGACCAGCCCTTCGGAACTGGTGGTCCCACCCGGCGGCGCATCCGACGAGCGGGAGGCGCAGCCGGAAACGGCGAAGGCAACGATGAGGAGCAGGGCGACCTGGCCGACTCGCACGCTACGCCCAGGAGGTCCGCCGGAGAAAAACATTCCCAGGATGCCGGCGCGCCAGCCTCAAACGGCCCTTCCGCTTGAACGGTTTCGTGGCGGACCTTGCGGCCGACAAGGCGGACTTGCGGCGGCGGCTGCGCGCGGCGGTTGCAGCCCTTCCGCCGGCGCGCCGCGCCCTCGAGGAGGAGGTCGTGCAGGCCGCCATCCAGGCCGATCCTGCGTGGAGGGACGCCCGGCGGATCCTCCTCTACAGGGCGGTGCCACCAGAATTCTCGGTCGTGGGGCTCACCTTGGCCGCCTGGCGCGAAGGCAAGCGGACCTTTTTCCCCCGCGTCGCGGGGGCCGGCCGGCTCACGCTCCATGAGGTTGCGTCGTGGGACGCGCTGCGGCCGGGCTCGTTTGGCATCCCGGAGCCACCGGCGGAGACGCCCGAGATCGCCCCGGGGGAGGTCGATGTCGCCCTCGTGCCGGGCGTCGGTTGGGACGCGGCGGGGCACAGGCTCGGCCGCGGCGGCGGCTTCTATGACCGCCTCATCCCTCGCCTGGGCGGCCTGGCGTGGGGCGTCGGGTTTGCGTGCCAGCGTGTCCCCCGGCTGCCTCGCGGCGATTGGGACGCCAAGGTCGCCCGGACATGGCTCGCGACGGATTTCGGCGTGCCTAACTAGAACATGTTCACGTTGGCACCATATGTCAGCAGAGAAGGGCGGTCCAGGCGGCCCGCCAAGCGACCTCGGTCGATTGGTTTATTCACCCCACGTCCTGAGCCAGGACTCCCGAGGGATGCACTTGACCGACCCCAACCCGATCCACAAGCTCCTGCGCAGGCAGATGGGCATCGACTCCTTCGCCTTGGACGGCGACCAGGAGGTCCTGTGGGAGACCTGGGAAGACCAGCCCCGCAAGAAGCGCAGCCCGCCCGGGCACCGGCCGGCTCCGTAGCCTGGCGTGCGTCCACGTGTGGGAGGCTTGGGAAACCAGGAAGACTGGAACCCAGGAACACTCTCGTTGCAGGGCCTTCCGTCCTTCCTGGGTTCCAAAGCCCCCTTGTGCTTCGGCGCGGCACCCGTTCACTTGGAGAAGGTCCCCATGAGCTGGCCCTCGGCCAGGATTCGCCCGGTCATGGCGGACCGGAGCTGCTGGACCTTGGCACCTTCCGAGAGCGAGAGCGGCTGGGACAGGGCGTACACCTTGACGGAGTAGCGGTGCGTCCCCGACGGTGGGCAGGGGCCGTGGTAGCCCATGGTGCCGGCACTCGTGATGCCCTCGGTGGCCCCCATGGCCTTCAGGTCCGCGCCTTCCGGGATGCTCCGGGCGCCGGCGGGCAGGTTCCAGAAGGTCCAGTGGGTCCAGGTGCCGCCCGGCGCGTCGGGGTCGTCCAGGATGAGTGCCCATGCCTTGACGCTCTTGGGCGCGCCGGCCCAGGCAAGAGGCGGCGCAATATCCGATCCAGCACAGGTGAACTTCTGCGGGATCGGCTCGCCTTGGGCGAACGCAGTGGATGTGACGGTGAGGGGCATGGCAGGTTCCGCGGCGCATCCCGCCAGCGCGACGACGGCGAGCGCGTGGCAGGGCGCCGGCCGGCCATGGCTTGGCGGAAAGAAGCGTTGCGGCGCCGGCCAAAGGGCGGCAAAGCTTGAGGGGGAGCCGGGCCTCGCCCCGCCATGGACCAGGAGCGCCTCGAAAGGTCGATCCTCGACGCCACGTCGGAGACCGGCTACGCCCGGCTGCAGGCACGGATGCGGACCCTGCTGGGGATGCTCTGGGCCGTCGCGGCCGTCGAGGCGGGCATCGTCGCGTTCTCGCTGTGGACCGACCTGCACGGCGGCGCCGTCGTGGACTACCCGCGCTGGGCCGTGCCGAACACGCTGTTCTACCTCGTGGCCGCCCTCGCCGTGGTGGGCGGCATGGCGGGCTCCTACGCGCAATTGAAGACGCAGCTCGTCGCCGCCTCTCTCCTCCGCGCCGCCAGGGGCCTTGCCTGATGGACCACACACCCATGACCCCCGCCGCCGACGACCGGCCGCTCCGCATCCTGGAGCGTACCCCCGTCGCTGTGGCGCACAAGGAGCGGCTCTTCGCCCTGGTCCGGCTCGGCCAGGCAGCGGCGGCGGAGGCCGGCGCCGAATTGCAGGCGGAGTTCGGCCGCGACCACGTCGCCCTCATCGCCGGCCACAACCAATTCTTACGCCTGTTCCGCGGCGGGACTCGGCCTGGAGACGTGGAACTCTGGCTGGACGCGCAGGCCAAGGAGGCGTTGCGCGCGGCAGGTTTCACGGTCCGCGAACCGGAGGGCGCCGTGTTCAGGCTCTTCGGCTGGGCCCGCGTCGATCCGATGGAGGGGCCGGAGCCTGCGTTGCAGGATGCGGTGCGGGCGGCACTCGCGAAGGCGACCAAGCCGAAGTAGCGACCCGGCCCGAGCCACGGAAACCACGGAACGCACGGAAAACAACTTGGACCACTGGTTCCGTGGCTTCCGTGATTTCCGTGGCTGGGGTGGGTAGGGGCCTGGAGGCAACACCCGCTCAAGCCACGCCGTGCCGACGCTTCCACGCTGCGAGCTGTCGCCCGTAGCCGGAGCCGACGACGTAGCCGCGGCAGCGCTTGGCGCCGCACCTGCACTTGAGAAGGTCCTCTTCGACGGGGAAATTGTAGTCGTAGGTGATCTCCTGGCCGGCCGCGATGTCGCGCAAGGCGACGATCCAGATCCGGCCGCGCACGATCTCCGATTCGCAGTTCGGCGCGCAGGAGTGGTTGGCAAGCCGCGCCGTGTTCCAGGCGAACCCGCCATCGACGTCCTGCCGGGAATTGAGCTCGAACGTGTAGATGCGGCCGCGCGCCCACTGCGCCTCCGTCCGGCGCGTGCCTTCGCGCTTGCCGACCTTCTCGCCCACGTACTCGATCACACGCTCGCCCTTGCGGATGTCCCGCGCCGCGAACAGGCCGCGGCCGTGCACGCCCGAACGCCGAACGACAACGTTCTCGGCGCCGGCGGGGCGGGCCATGCCGTCACGCCGTCTTCTTCGCCTTGCCGGACTTCGCCTGTTTGGCCGTCTTGGGCGCGGTCTTTGCCTTCGCCGTGGCGCCCTTCCCTACTTGCGCCGCAAGGCGCTCCAGGATGTCGGCGTCGGCCGACTGCATCTCCTTCACGAGCTTGCCGGAGAAGGGAGCCATGAGCCCCTTCAGGCGGCCCGACGACTGTGTCGTGACCTTCGTCCCCTTGCCCTCGGCCTGCAGGTTGAACCTGAACGTGAGCTCCGCCTTGCGGTTCTCGGCGCGGAGCGCGAAGGTGCGGTCCGGCACGAACTCCGTGACCTCGATGGTCGATGTGAAGGGGCCGCGGGACGTCGTGCGCGTCTCCGTCCACTTGCTGCCCTCGGCGAGGGGGCCGTCCGTGATGGGCTCGATGGACGTGATGGCGGGCATCCAGTCGCGGGCCTGCGAGAGGTCGGACAGGACGGCGAAGACGGCCTTGGGCGGTGCGGGGACCTGCTGCTCCATGGTGAAGCCTTTCATGGCCATGCCACCGGCCAAGGCCTGCCCCACTTCAACGCATTGGCCGGGGCGGCGAAGCGCGCTCCGCGCTCGGCACCATTATTTTCCGGACGCAGGTCCTGGCCTCCGTGAAGCTCGCGACGATCCCGGCGCCGGCACCCCAGTCGGAGTCGGAGCGCCGCGACGGCCGGCTGGTGGTCGTGGACGACGCGCATGGCCGCTTGGCCCTCGTGCCGCCGGCGATCGCCCCCAACCTGCGCGAGGCGCTGGAGCGTTGGGAGATGGCAGGCCCGGCCCTGCGCCAACTTGCCGCCGACCTGAAGGCCGGTGCCCTCGCGGGCGCCACGCTGCCGCTCTCGGGGCAGACCTTCATGGCGCCGCTGCCGCGCACGACGAGTTGGATCGACGGCTCCGCGTTCATCCAGCACATCCTGCTCGTCCGCAAGGCGCGCAACGCCGACCCCCCCGCCGACCTGCGCACGGTGCCGCTCATGTACCAAGGCACCGGCGACCCGCTCCTCGGGCCGCGCGAGGACATCGCGCTTGCCGACGAGTCGTGGGGCATCGACTTCGAAGCCGAGGTCGCCGTCGTCCTGGACGACACGCCGATGGGCACGACGGCCGAGCAGGCCGCCGACCGCATCCGACTCGTGCTCCTCATGAACGACGTGAGCCTGCGCAATCTCATCCCGCGCGAGCTGGCCGCAGGCTTCGGTTTCTTCCAGGGCAAGCCGGCCACGTCGTTCGCGCCGTTCGCCGTGACTCCCGGCGAGCTCGGCTCGGCGTGGCGCGACGGCCGCGTCCACCTCGACGTCTGCTCCTACCTCAACGGCAGACTGGTCGGCAGCCCGGACGCCGGCGAGATGCACTTCTCGTTCCCGCAACTCGTGGCCCACGCCGCCCGCACCCGCCACCTGCCGGCCGGGACCATCCTTGGATCCGGCACGGTCTCGAACGCCGACGAGTCGCGCGGCTGCGGCTGCCTCGCCGAGGTGCGGACGTTGGAATCCATCAAGGAGGGCAAGCCGCGTACGCCGTTCATGAAATTCGGCGACCGCGTCCGCATCGAGGCGTCGCAGGGAGGCCGCAGCGTCTTCGGCGCCATCGAGCAGCAGGTCGTGCCGTATCCAGGGGGCAAGACATGAAGTGGGGCCGGTCCCAGACCATCGAGGCGGCCGCCGACCCGCTCCCTTCGACCGAGGCGCTGGACGTCCTCGTCGCGGGCATCTTCGACTACGCCGGCATGTTCCCGCCCGCCAGCCTCGAGCTTGACGCGGCCATCTGGGAATCGGCCCGTTCGCCCCGCCTGCGCCGGCCCCACCTGGTCGGCGCCGACCTCGTCGTCTCCTTGGACGACCTGGCCCGCCTGGACGAGGAGCGGCTGCGCATGGCGGGCTTCGGCGACACGGAGGCGAGACTCGCCGTCGTCGGCGTGGACGTGGCGCAGCTTCCGCAGGCGACGATGGCAGTCTCCCGGAAGAACGAGGAACTCGCAGGCGTCGTGCGCATCGTGAGTCTCGAGACGCACGGCATCAACCTGCCGGGGACGGGGTTGCGGGATGCCGCGGCCGCCTTGCCCGATACGCGAATCTACATCGAGCCGCGCATGCCGGACTCGGCCTGGGAGCGCAACGGGCCAGGCATCTTCCGGCTCCTCGACCGCCTGGCGAGCAACGACGCCACCGTAGGACTCAAGGTGCGCGGCTCCGGGCAGACGGCCGTGAGTGCAGCCACCCTTGGGCAGATCCTGCCGCAGGTCGTGGCCGAGGAGGTGCCGTTCAAGGCGACGGCGGGCCTGCACCATCCCGTCGTCGAGGCCCAGTACGGCAACGCGCTCGGGTTCCTCGGCTTGGCGGCGGCACTGCGGCTGCGTGGTTTCCTGAAGGAGGCCATGCCGCCGGAGGCGATCGCCCAGTGCGTCGCCGAGACCGACCCGAAGGCGTTCGCGTTCGACGGCGGACTGGCGTGGCGCGGCCATGCCGTGCCCGTCGCGGCCTTGCGGGAGGCGGTGCGGATGCGGCCCTTCGCCATCGGCTCCTGCAGCCTACGGGAACCCGACGACGACCTCGCCCGCCTGTTCGGCTAGTCGCGCGTTACTGCCGGACCAGCTTCATGGCCCAGGTCCAGTCGTTCGACTTCATCGCGTAGTTGCAGATGGCGATGGCCGTGGCCTCCACGTATGGCGCGATGGTGGCGTCGCCGGCGTCCACGACGTTCCAGCCGAAATCCTTCAGGATCTTCGTCGCCTGCTCCTTCGCCTTGGCGTCGTTGCCGCAGATGAGCTGGTCGGCCCTGCCTTCCTTGAACTTGGGGTCCACCATCTGGGACGACGGCGTGCAGTTCCAGGCCTTCACGAAGTTCGCCTTCGGTGCCGCGCGCTGCGCCGTCTCCAGGCAGGAGTCCTGGATGGCAGCGGCCTTGTGGATGCCATTGGCACCAAACGCCAGGGGATTGGTCGTGTCGAGGACGAGCTTCCCGGCCATGTTCTCCGCGCCGGCCGCCTTGATGGCGGAGCCTGACTGCTCGCCCTTCACGGCGAAGACAAGGACCTCGCCGTGCTTGGCGGCGTCGGCGAACGTCGCGATCCTCACCTTCGGGTTCGCCTTCGCCCAGGCGGAGAGGGGAGGCTGGCCCATGGCGTTCGGGGTCGCGACGGCGAGGTTGGCCTTCGGGTCGCGGGCGCCCAAAATGACCTCGTGCCCCTTGGCTGCGAAGCCTGCTGCGAGAGTCTGTCCTACGCCGCCCGAGCCGATGATGCCGATGCGCATGCCCAGCCCGAGACGCCGGCGCGCATTAGCCGTTCGCTCAGCCCCGCCTAACCGCACAGAGGGCGTTGAGGTTTGGGGCTTTTTGCAGGCCTCCGTCGGCCGGTCCATCATACTTTACTAAGTATATCGGTATATACTGTGAAGTCTAAAAGGTATAGCAACTATACCAATAGCGTGCAGCAGACCGACCTCGTCCACGCCCGCCAACCCGACCACCCCGTCGAGCCTATGTTCGTGCGCCGTTGGAGCCCGCGCTCCTTCAAGCCAGACGCCGTGCCACGCCACGTCCTCGAATCCATGACCGAAGCCGCGCGCTGGGCACCCAGCAGTGGCAACCTTCAGCCGTGGACCTTCTACGTGACCGGCGAGCGCGGCGCCACGCGCGACGCGTGGAACGGAGCCGTGAACGCGTTCAACCGCGCCTGGAGCGACGCGGCACCCGTTCTCGTCTGGGTCGTCGCCCGGAAGACCATGGGGCCAAACCCCTACGGCCCGCCAGATTCGCCCAACGCGCACGCCTGGTTCGACACGGGCGCCGCCGCCATCCAGTTCGTCCTCGAGGGCGGGCGGCACGGCGTGAAGTCGCACTACCTCGGCGGCATCGACGCGGCCAAGGCCCACCACCTCCTCGGCCTCGACGCCGAGCACGAGGTCGTGTGCGCCATCGTCGCTGGCTACGCGGGGGAGGCCGGCGCCCTGCCTGAGCGATTGCGCGTACGCGAAACCCCAAGCCCCCGCAAGCCTGCCTCCGAGACCGTGAGGTTCGCTTGACGGCTGCGCCTGGTCGATTGCGGACCGCCGTCGGCGGGCCAAAGGGGGGCTCTGCCCCCCTGCTGACCCCCGGCGAGGGGCCTGCCGCCCCCTCGACCCCCCGGCGGCTCGCGCTGCGGCGCTCGCCCGGAGGTCCTTGATGCCCGTTTCCGTGACGCACGTCTTTTCTGCCATCCAGACGCCCGAAGGCGACGGCATGCTCGTGAACCGGGCCTTCCCGAGCCAGGCCCTCGGCCGCCTCGACCCTTTCCTCGTCTTCGACGAGATGGGGCCGATCGATTTCGCACCGGGTTCGCGCGCCGGCTTCCCCGACCATCCCCACCGCGGCTTCGAGACCGTGACCTACGTCCTCGACGGCGCCGTCGAGCACCAGGACTCCAACGGCAACAAGGGGCGGATCGGTCCCGGCGACGTGCAGTGGATGACGGCAGGATCCGGCGTCGTCCACTCCGAGATGCCCGCGGCGGACCTGCGCAAGGCGGGCGGCCGCATGCACGGCTTCCAGCTCTGGGTCAACCTGCCCAGGGCGGACAAGATGATGGCGCCGAGGTACCAGGAGATCAAGTCGGGGCAGATCCCCGAGGAGCCAGTGCCGGGGGGCAAGGTGCGCATCCTCGCCGGCCGCTTCGGCAGAAAGGGTGCCGCCATCGCCACGCGGACCCCGATCCAATATCTGCATGCCGTCCTCGAGCCAGGCGCCGCGATCTCACTGCCGGTGCCGGAGGGCCACCAAGGGTTCGCCTACGCGACCAAAGGGTCCGGCAAGGTTGCGGGGACACGTGTGCCGACCGGCTCCTACGCTACACTGGCGGGCGCAGGCGGCCTCGACGTCGAAGCCGGCACCGAAGGCATCGAACTCCTGCTCATCACCGGTGTGCCGCTCGGCGAGCCCGTGTTCCAGTACGGTCCCTTCGTCATGACAACCCGCGACGAGATCCTGCAGGCCATCGAGGATTACTACTCGGGGCGCTTCGGGGCCATCCCGGCGACGACCTGAGGGCTGCCCGCAATGGATTCGAGGACCTGCCTTGAGTCCACCACCGTCGCGAATTCCCCATGCAGCTCGGCCAGTGCCAAGTCGTGTGCGTCCTGGGCGGACACGGTGCGGCCCGACAACAGGCGTTGGGGGAAGGTGGCGCAGGCGTCACCCACGACGAACGTGCTGGAGTTCAAGGGCCGGCCCGGGACGACGCCGCCCTCGTTCAAGACATGAAAGCTAGGTCACGATCTCGCGGATGCAATCCGCCGCCACCGCCCGCTTGACCTCGCGCGCGATGCGGCGCCCCGTGCTCATGGGCTCACGCCAAAGCGCGTTCCCGTACGGGTGCCCGACGGCCACGTGCACGTTGGTGCCGCCGCCGATGCGGGGGAGCTGGATGTGCTGCGTGTAGTCGCGCGCCGAGTCGATGACCAGCGAGCGGATCTTGTC
>JBHEMF010000013.1:0-13782 GCA_046352665.1 Thermoplasmatota archaeon | reverse complement strand
GTTCTCCCGTGGTCCCCATGGTCACCGGTCAAATGCGGGTCCGAATGAGCACTATTTGCCGGGTCGGGCGCAGAAGGCCAACCGGTGGACTAGCGACTCCAATGCCCCCGGTTCATTGGCGTCTCCATGCAGGATCAACCGGTGACCACGGGGAACACGGGGAACCCAGGGGATGACCCGCGAACGCACGCCATCATCGGAGCCGCTTTGGAAGTCCATCACACGCTAGGCTGTGGTTTCCTGGAGCGCGTCTACCAATTGGCCTTGGCCTGCGAATTCCGGCGGCGCGGGATTCCATTCGAGGCTGAGAGGCCGCTGCCCATCGAATACAAAGGCGAACGGCTGCCCTGCGAGTATCGCCTCGATTTTCTGTGCTTTGGCGATATCCTTCTCGAGACGAAAGCCATCCTGGCCCTGGGGAAGCCCGAGATTGCGCAGGTGCTGAACTACCTGAAAGCCGGCGGTCTGGATGTCGGGCTGCTCATAAATTTCGGTGGCACCGAGCTTGAGATCCGACGCCTTGGTTCACGCCCGAGTTGCAACGCGCCCGTTGGCTCAAGCCCCGAACGGAATGAGTTCCCCGTGGTCCCCGTGGTCACCGGTTGAGGGGTAGGAGGCGCACCCCTTAAGAGCAAAACAAGAGTGCGCGCAACCGACCGGGATGGCGATCTCACCCGAAGACCTCGAGCAGCTTGCCGCCCGCGTCGGGCGCGAGAACCTCCTCACCTCGGAGGCGGACCGGCTCGTGTACTCGACCGACATCGGGGCGCCGCCGTTCATCGTGGACCTCCTCGTGAAGCGGAAGGCGGACGCCGTCGTGCGCTGCCGCACCATCGAGGACGTGGAGACGACGGTGCAGTTCTGCCTGAAGCGCCGCATCCCTGTCACACCTCGCGCCGCGGCGACGTCGGCCTTGGGGGGCGCCGTGCCGAAGCGCGCCGGCATCGTGCTGGACCTCACACCGATGAACAAGCGCATCGACGTGGACGAGTCGAACCTCACGGTCACCGTCGATGCCGGTGTCGTCGTCTGGGACCTGCAGAAACGCCTGAACGACGTCGGCCTCGAGCTGCCCTGCTACCCGACCTCGGGGCTCGCGGCCACGATCGGCGGCTTCGTGGCGATGGACGGCCACGGCATCCACTCGACGAAGAACGGCAACATCGGCCGCTGGGTCCTCGAAGTGCAAGGTGTTGGCGCCGACGGCGTGCGCTTCAGCGCCCGCGACCGAGAGCAACTCGAGTTCTACTGCGGCCTCGGCGGCAGCACCGGGGTCATCACGTCCATCCGCCTCAAGGTCGTCGAGGCCTCGGCGGACAAGCCGGTCCTCCTCACCGTGAAGGACCACAAGGGCGTCCAAGCCGTGGTCCAGGAAGTGACGACGCGCTGGAGACCCAAGCACGTCATGTTCCACAACGAGGACTTCTTCGCGCTGCGCGCCGAGGCGACGGGCGCCCGCAAGAACCCCTTCGCCGGCAAGCAGGGGATCCTCGTCTGCTTCGCGGAGAAGGAATTCGCCGGCATCCAGGAGGACCTGAAGCGCCTCGCCGCCCGTCACGGCGCCGAGATCGCCGACGACAAGGTGGCCGCCGACGAGTGGGCCGCGCGCTTCTACCCCATCCGCGCCAAGCGCCTGGGGCCGAGCCTGGTGGCGGGCGAGGTCTTCCTGCCGGTCGGCAACGTCGCGGCGTACCTGCGCAGGCTCTACGCCAAGGCGCCGCACAGCGAACTGTCCGTAGAGGGGCACGTGACGGACGACGGCCGCGTCTATTTCTTCATCTTCGCCCTCGACGACGAGCGCCGCCCGAGTTACCCGCTGGGCTGGGCGACGTCGGCGTTGATCCTGAACGTCGCGAAGCGGATGGGCGGCCGGGCGTACCACTGCGGCGTCTGGCTGCAGTGGGAGGCAAAATCGGTCTTCGGCAGGGTGCGCTACAAGAAGCTCCGGCTCTTCAAGAAGACGGCCGACTACCGGCAACTCATGAACCCGGGCATGGTGTTCCCGTACCCGGCGCCGGTGCCGGGCTTCGTCTGGAAGATGGACATCAAGGGCCCCGTGCCGGCGCCAAGCCTCGGTTTCCAGCTCGCCATGGGGAACGCCATCCTGCCGTCACAGGGCAAGATGATGCGCTACCGCCGCCACAAGTCGCTCGGCGTCCAAGCCGCCGACATCGCGGCCGATCTGCCCCGCGGCGGCGCCGACATGGCCCTCCTCTCCAACGAGATCTGGGGCGCCGACCTCACGAGCCTGCAGGCCATCCCGAACCCCGGCGACCTCCCCATGACGCGCACCGTGCGCGGCAAGATGCAACTCGCGTACTTCTACGTCCGCGGCCGCCGCGGCTGGATGGTCACGGACCCGTGGACCCTGAAGCCCGCCCTCGACGTGGCGGACCCCAGCGCCGAGGAGGCAAAGCTGGCGCCCGACTACGACAAGGCCAAGAAGGTGCTGGACGCGTTCCGCGCCGCCGTCGCCAAGGAGGGCGTCGAGCTCACCGTGAAGGCCGTCGAGGTGAAGGTCGATGTCGTCGCCGCCGGGGCCGCGAAGGGTGCCGCGACGCACGACGTCGCAAAGACCGGCCTCAAGACCATCGACGTCGCCGCCGTGAAGAAGCAGGCGGCCGAGACGGACGAGAAGAAGAAGGCCTGGGTCCTCGCCGCGGACTGCATCGTCTGCAACGGCTGCGAGGCCGCCTGCCCCACGAACGCCGCGATCGTCACCGACATGGCGCGCGTGGACCGGGACCTCTGCATCGCCGACGGCGCCTGCTTCGACGCCTGCCCGACCGGCGCCATCCGGCCTGGCCTCGAGGAGAAGGCGGCGAGCGGCGGCTGGCCCAAAGGGTCCCGCCTGGCCGGGCAGTTCGGCAAGGTCGAAGCCTAACGGCGCGCCACCCGCAACGGCTGGGGCACATCTACCGGCGGCCGGATGCCCCACCCGCCACGCTCCTCCCAGAAACCCAAAGCCTCCTCGACGACCTCGTAGTAGGCCTGCCGGCCATGCAGGCGGTGGCTGGCGATGCGGTCGCGAAGGACAGTGGGGAGCTCCATCGTGGTGCTGTCGATGCGGTTTGCCATAGCGGACTTCCTGGCACGTGCACGCACGGGCACGCACGTGCAAGACCGTGCATGCACGTGCAACGCCGTGCAAGCACGTGCAACGCAAGGACCTTGCTCACCCAAACGAAACTTTCAGCCCCCCCGTCCCAAGCCCTTAGTCCGAGGATGGCGCGGGCGCGCTACGTCCCGGCGACCTTCATGGCGGCGGCACCGGGGATGTCGTGCGGCGCCGGCGGGGCGCGCAGCGAGCCGTCCCTCAGCCCGACGACGCATTGTGCGATGGCCTGCGCATCGACGCCGTAGTGGCGGTAGAGGTCCTTGGGGTCGCCGGACTGCGTGAAGCCGTCCTGGACGCCGACGCGCCACAGCCGGGCGCCGACTCCTTCGCCGGAGAGGCACTCGGACACGGCGGAGCCGAGGCCGTTGTGGATGAAGTGGTCCTCGGCGGAGATGACGAAGCCGGTCTCGCGGCCGGCCTTGGCGATGAGGGAACGGTCGATGGGCTTCACGGACGCCATGGAGAGGACGCGGACGGACAGGCCCTGGCCGTTGAGCAGGCGTGCGGCCTCCATCGCCTCGTGCACCTGCGGCCCGTTCGCGATCACCGTGGCGTCGTCGCCGTCGGCGTGGACGTGCCCTTTGCCCCAGGTGAATTCCTGGTCGGCGTCGAAGAGGATAGGGACTGCGGCGCGCGTGGAGCGCATGTACGCCGGGCCGTGCCGCAGGTACATGGCGAGGACCGCGGCCTTCGCCTGGTTGGCGTCGCAGGGGACCACGACCCCCATGCCGGGGAGGCCGCGCATGACGCCCACGTCCTCCAGTGAGTGCGCCGAGGAGCCGTCCTGGCCCGTCATGAGGCCGCCGTGGCTGCCGCAGAATTTCACGTTGAGCTTCTGCCGTGCCACGCAGTTGCGGATCTGCTCCCAGCCGCGCTGCAGGAAGATGGCGAACGACGACGCGAACGGCACCTTGCCCATGTGCGCGAGGCCGGCGGCGGTGACGACCATGTCCTGCTCCGAGATGCCCATCTGGTAGAAGCGGTGCGGGAACTCGCGGGCGAACCAGTGCGAGCGCGTCGATTCGGCGAGGTCGGCGTCCAGCGCCACCACGTCGGCGCGCTCCTTGCCGAGGGAGAGGAGTCCTTTGCCGTAGCCGTCGCGGATGGCGATCTTCTCGCCGGGCTTCCAGACGCCGTTGGCGGTGCCGGGGGGGGCGGAGGACATCAGGCCGCCTCCTTCTTCTGCGCCTCGCCTTTGGCGAACATCAGGCTAGCGAGCACGAAGACGGCGGCGAGGCCGAAGGCGTAGAGCAAGTTCGTCTGGCCCGCCTGGTTGGCAAGCAGGGCGCCGATGCCGCACGTGCCGACGGCGAGCGCCGCGCTGATCGTGGCCGGTTTCGGGATGTTGGCCATCTACGCCGTCCTCCAACCGATCGTACGCTTGGGGTGCGTGCCAGATGCGCCGTCCGTCAGCCTCGGCCACGCCAGATAATCCGCAGATTCCGCAGATTGCGCAGATTTCCTTGCCAAAGAATCTGCGAAATCTGCGGATGGGTGGGCGCGAAGCACAGATCTCCTGTCAGTCGCATCTGCGGAACCTGCGAAATCTGCGGATGGGTGGGCGCGAAGCACAGAACTCCTGTCAGTCGCATCTGCGGAACCTGCGAAATCTGCGGATGGGCAGGCGCGAAGCACAGAACTCCTGTCAGTCGCATCTGCGGAACCTGCGGAATCTGCGGATGGTCGGGCGCGAAGCACCATCAGGCTCCCTCCGGCACCCACTTCTCGCCCAGTTCGCCCATCGCGCGCACCATCTCGTCCTTCGTGAGGGCGCGGCCGTGGAACTCGGGTTTGCCCACCATGAACGTCACACCGTGCCCCTTCTCCGTGTCCATCACAAGGCATTGCGGAGAGCCGCGCACGGCGTCGGCCTCGTCGAGGGCGGCGAGGATGGCCTTGAAGTCGTGGCCGGGGACGACCTTCGTCCAGAACCCGAAGGCGTGGAACTTGGCTGCGATGCCAGCGGCGTCGCCGACGTCCTTCACGTCCCGCACCCAGCCGTCGATCTGGATCTTGTTGGCGTCCACGATGACACATACGTTGTCGAGTTTGCGGTGGCTCGACGTGAGGGCCGACTCCCAGATGTTGCCCTCCTGCAGCTCGCCGTCGCCCAGGACGACATAGACCGAGCCGGCGCGGCCGTCCACGCGCTTGGCGAGTGCCGCGCCGTTGCCGTAACCGAGCCCCATGCCGAGAGAGCCGGTGCTCATCTCGACGCCGGGGATCTTGCGGTCGGCGTGGCCTTGCAGGAGGCCGCCGAACTTGCGCAGGCGGCGGAACTCCTCCTTGGGGAAGAAGCCGAGGTCGCCGAGGACTGCGTAGAGGCCGGGCGCGCAGTGGCCCTTGGAGAGGATGAAGATGTCGCGGTCGGGGTCCTGCGGCCGCTGCGGGCTGATGCCCATCTTGTGGTAGTAGAGGGCGACCAGGAATTCCGCCATGGAGAACGAGCCGCCGGGGTGGCCGGAGCCGGCGCCGTACGTCATCTTCAGGGTCTCGACCCGCAGCAGGCGCGCCTTCTCCTGCAGCTCGGCGACGGAGAGCGGCTGGCGCACGGCAGGGGGTGCCACGGTCTGCACGCTGCGCCGAGGCCGGGGCGATTCATAAGGGGGCGCCCGGCGCGTGCGTCCCTGGTCCGCCTTTTTCAAGGCCGGCTCTCCTGCCCCGTCGTGGCCTACGCCATCGAGGCGGACGACCTCAGCCGCAGCTTCGGCGCCGTGCAGGCGCTCGACGGCCTCCGGCTGCGCGTCCGGCAGGGCAGCATCTTCGGTTACCTCGGCCCGAACGGCGCCGGGAAGACCACGACGCTGCACCTGCTCCTCGGGATCCTCGCCCCCAGCCGCGGCCGTGCCGTGGTTGCGGGCGTCGATGTCGCAGCCGACCCGCACGGTGTCCGCGCCCGCTGCGGCGCCCTCCTCGAGCACAACGGCCTCTACGAGCGGCTCACGGCGCGCGAGAACCTGGAGTTCTTCGGCCGCGTGCACGGCATCCCCGTCCCCGACCGCCGCGCCCGCATCCAGGAACTCCTCGAGGGCATCGGGCTCTGGGAGCGGCGCGACGACCGAGTGGCGACGTGGAGCCGCGGCATGAAGCAGCAGCTTGCCATCGCCCGCGCCCTCCTGCACCGGCCGCAGGTGCTCTTCCTCGACGAGCCCACGGCGGGCTTCGACGCGTTGGCTGCAGGGAAGCTCCGCAACGACCTCCTCGGCATGGTGAAGGCGTCCGGCGTGACCGTGTTCCTCACGACCCACAACCTGCGCGAAGCCGAGGCGGTCTGCGACGAGGTGGCCGTGATCCGCCAGGGCCGGCTCCTTGCCACCGGGCCACCGGACCACCTGCGCCCCGACCGCCGGCCGGTGATCGAGGTCGCCGGCTCCGGCTTCACGCGACCCCTCATGGCGGCCTTGGGGCGCCGCCGCGACGTCGCCGCGGTCGAACTGAAGGAGGGCACGCTGCGCATCGAGCTCAAGGCCGAAGGCCCGTCGGCGCCCATCGTGAAGGCCCTCGTCACGGCCGGCGCACTCGTCGAGGAGGTCCGCCGGCCGCGCGAGACGCTCGAGGAGTCCTTCGTCGCCATCCTGGAGGGACGCTGATGGGCGGAGCCGGCACGGTGCTCTGGAAAGAGGTGCGCGAGCAGTACCTGCGCGGCGGCCGGCCCGTCGCGACCGTCGTCGTCACCGCCGCCGTCACCGTCCTTTTCGCGCTCGTGGCGCCCTTCGTCCTCGCCGCCACCGTCTCGCCCGCCGCGCGGACCGCCGCCGTGACCGCGGCCCTGGTCGGCGGCGTCGGCGTCGTCTCGTTCTTCAGCATGGTCACACCCATCGCCGTCGCCGTCGATGCCGTGGCCGGCGAGCGCGAACGGCACACCTTGGAGACGCTCCTGGCAAGTCCACTCTCCGACCGCGCCATCGTGCTCGGCAAGGCCGGCGCCATCCTCGCCGCCGTGGGCTGCAACGCGGCGCTCTACGTCGTGTGCGCCTCCATCTCGGCCATCGCCATCCTGGGCCTGGCCGGACTGCTTGTGGCCGGCATCCTTCTCGTCGCAGTGCCCGCCGGCGCTTTCCTCACCTCGACTTACACGACGGGTCTTGGCTTCCTCATATCGTTGCGCGCCGCGACGGTGAAGCAGGGCCAGCAGTGGCTCGGCTACGCCATGATGCCGTTCTTCATCCTGCCGGGCCTCTCGGGGGCGCTGGGCGGACTGCTGTTCCGCACGAAGTCGCCGTGGCTGGTCGTCATCGCCGGCGCCGTCGCCGGTGCCGTCTTCCTCGGCCTCAACGCCCTCTGGTGGACACTGCTCCTGACGCGCTTCCGCCGCGACCGGCTGCTCTCGCGGTGAACCCTTTTACGGCCCCCTCCGTGCCCCGCCCATGGGCATCCAGCGCGTCGGTGTGGTCGGGGCAGGCCAGATGGGGGCGGGCATCGCCCAGGTCGCGGCCCAGGCCGGCTACGACGTCGTGCTCGTGGACGTGAAGCCCGAGTTCGTGCAGAAAGGCCTCGCCGCCATCGACAAGTCCCTCGGCAAGCTCGCCGAGAAGGGCACGCTCACGAAGGACGCCGCGACTGCCGCGCGCGCGCGGGTGAAGGCAGGCGGCGCCAACGCCGACCTCGCGGCGTGCGACCTCGTGGTCGAGGCCGTGTTCGAGAACCTCGAGGTCAAGCAGAAGCTGTTCGGCGAGCTCGAAGCCGTGGTCCCGCCCGAGACCATCCTCGCCTCCAACACCTCGAGCATCCCCATCACACTCCTTGCCGCCGCGACGACGCGCCCCGACCGCTTCATCGGGATGCATTTCATGAATCCGGTGCCGCTCATGAAGCTCGTCGAGGTCATCCGCGGCGCAGAGACATCCGATGCCACACTCGCCGCCGTCACCGAGGCGGGCCGCAAGATGGGCAAGGAGGTGCACGCGTGCCGGGACTTCCCCGGCTTCGTCTCGAACCGTGTCCTCATGCCGATGATCAACGAGGCCATCTTCTGCCTCAACGAGGGTGTGGCCACCGCCGCGGACATCGACGCCATCATGAAGCTCGGCATGAACCACCCGATGGGACCTCTTGCCCTCGCGGACTTCATCGGCCTCGATACCTGCCTCGCCATCCTGCACGTCCTCTACGACGGCTTCAAGGACCCGAAGTACCGCCCCTGCCCCCTCCTCGTGCAGAAGGTGCAGGCGGGCCACCTCGGCAAGAAGTCGGGCCGCGGGTTCTACTCGTACTGACGACGGCGCCGACGTTCTTGGTCATGCCATGTGTGTGGGCGACTTGGGAACCGAGGAAGACTGGAAACGAGGAAACGATTCGCTGCCCCGTTTCTTGGCTTCCTCGTTTCCCAAACCGCCCACACGGTTGCCACACTAATTGGTTTTCCCACGAGCCGCCCACACGATCCAGGCTACCAAACCCGATCCGGTTTTCGTGCGGTTGCCGGAAACGAACCTTATCTAGCCCCTCTCCTTGGGCGCCTCCGACGGTGCCCACCATGATCCGCGTCGCTCCCCTGTTTTTTGCCTCCCTCGCCTGCGCGGCGTTCCTCGCCACCCCGGCCGCGGCGGACTCGATCGCCATCACCGGGCTTCCGGCCACGGTCCAGGCGAACGGCACCCAGGCCGCCCTGCCGTTCTCGGTGGACGTGAGCGTCGATATGGGCAACTGCGCCGGCGGCACTTCCCAGCCCATCACCATCACCCTCAGCGCCGAAGTGACGAACGTCGCCGGCTCCAACGTCGTGGCCTCCGTGAACCCGCCGACCTTCACGATGGACATCGGCCCCACCGACACCGTGCGCAGCGCGTTCACCGATCCCCAGCCAGCCACACTCATCGTGGACGCGAAAAACCTCGCGTCGCCGCTCGACGCCAACGTCGCCGTGAAGGCAACGGCGAGCAACCCGAGCTGCTACGTCGCGGTGCACGGCGCAGGCCCCTTCGACGCCGCCAACGGCAACACGACGATCTCCTTCAAGCCGGCCACCGCCAACACGGACAACCAGAGCACCGAGGAGCCGGTCCCCGGTCCCGGCCTCCCCCTCGTCGCCTTCGCCGTCGTCGCCGTCGCGGTCGTCCTGCGCCGCAGGTAAGGCCTATTCGTCGGGCTCGTCCCGCAGCCTCTGGAGCGCCAGCGACCCCTCGTCAAGTTCCCAGGCCGTGCGCGGCGGCGTCGGCGCCAAGTGCTTGCCCGGCAAGGCGTCGTCCAGGGCGCGGTAGAGGTGCAGCGTCGCCTCGCCGACCCGCCGCTCCGTCACGAGCATGCCTTCGGCCACGCGCGCCGCCTGGTCCGCCACGGCGCGGCCGCGCGGGGTGAGCGCCGACGAGCGGCCGAGGAGCCGGAGGCCGCGCCAGACGGACCTGCCGACGTAGAACAGGATGCCGAGCGCCATGCCGACGATCATGTACTGCATGCGTTGCGCGAAGAGGTCCTGCACGGCAGCCGTGTTGCCCGAAACCTCGGAGAGGGACTGGGCGTGCGCCACGATGGCGTACGTGGCGGCAAGGAGGATCGCGACCCAAGGTGCCGCGTTGCGGCCGCGCAGCAGGAAGTGCGTGCGCTGCAGCGTCGTGTAGGAGACATAGACCCAGGTCCCGAGGAGCGCCAGGTAGGCCACGAGGCCGGGGACGAGCGCCTCCGAGCTCACGAGGTAGGGCAACGCGTCGCCGAGACCGGCGGCAAGAAGGATGCCGGCCACGAAGAGGTGCAGCTCGCGCACGATGGCCGGAGCGAGCTCGAGACGGTTGAACAGCGAGAACGTCCACCAGGCGAACATGAGGGCCGTGCACGAGAGCGACGCGACCCAGAGCGCCTCCAGTTGGGGGCCGCCGTGGCCGCGCCACCACGGGATGCCCGTGGCGAGGGCAAGGGCGGCAAGGGACGGCAGCGCCACCCAGGCGCGGGTCTTGAGGCGCTTGGGAAGGAAGCGGTGCGCGTCATAGACGATCTCCTCCAGCACGAAGACGAGGTTGAAGCCTGCGAGGCCGAAGACGGCGAAACCCAGGAGGACGGCCACGACGAAGAGGTCGCCGCGGTGGAAGACCGCCCCCGTCCAGCCCGTGATGCCGTACAGGCCGAGGACGACCGTGGTCGAGATGAGGAACGCGCGCTTGCCCAGTCCGAGCCAGAGGGCCGGCGCCGAGAAGAGGAACACCAGGGCCCCCAGCGTCGCGAGGCGCTCCGTGAAAGGGGCGGCGCGGCGGTCGAGGAACGGCAGGATGACGAGGACGGCGAGGGCCGCCATGCCGAGGAGCGCCCATAGGAAGATGCTGCGGTGGCGGAACGCGGCCGGGTTGGAGCCGGCGCGGCGCAGGCGCGCAAGGAAAGGCGCGTGGATGTCGCCGGGCGGTGCCGCCGGGCCTTCGGTCACCGGGGTTCGATGGCCCGGCCGCCTTTCACCGTTGCCCATGGCGCCGGTCAGCGCAGTGTCGCCCATGCCAGCATGGCGAGGGCCGCGGCCTGCAGGGCGTTCTCGCCCAGGAGGAACATCTCGGCCTGCGGCGTGAACGTCGCCATCATGGTGACCTGGTGGTAGATCTGCAGGCCGTTGTGGACGACGAGGAAGAGCGCGAAGACGAGGAGCGCCAGCGTGAAGCGGCTGCGGATCTGGGCGTGGTTGCGCAGATAGACCACGAGCACGACGGCGGCGAGGATCAAGTTCAGCGCGGAGAGCGCAACAGAGATGGTCATCAGGTCACTCATGGTCTTGCCTCGGCGGGTTCGTCGCGGGAGTGGGTGCCAGCCGCCGGGTGATGGCGTCCAGCTCCGGCAGGCTCTCCTCCATGTCCTTCGTGAGGAAGTGGACGGCGCCGTAGCCCTGGCCGTGCGGCTCGATGAGGCGGTTCTCGGCGAGGACGCGCACGTGGTGCTGGATGGTCTTGTAGTCGGCGCCCAGCGCCACCGCGAGCTGGTTCGTGTTGTAGGGCCGGTCCCGCAGCAGCGCCAGGATGCGGATGCGCAGCGGCCCGCCGCGGGTGCCGCCCAAAAGGTGCCAGAGCGTCCGGCGCAGGTTCACCATGGCGGCCCGGGCGCTGCAACGGGGCCCGCGGGATAGCGGTTCCCATCTACTCCCCCGTGAAGTCGAACGTGTACAGTTGCAGCTCCGGCGGCGCCTGCAGCTCCACGGTATGGGTCCCGTACGCCCCGGCGTAGAAGTCGTAGGAGTCGGCGCCCGCCACGCGGAGGCAACTGTGAGTCACGTCCACGTCGGGTCCCGCCAGGTCGGCGGGCACGGCCCGGCCGTCGAGGGTCATGGGCAGGCATCCCGTTGCACCGTCGAGGACGACGTTGCCCCCCGCCGCCGAGAACCGGAGCAGGATGGAGGCGTTGGCGACGGCGGTGAGCTCCTCGGTGCCGTCGAACCACCGCCCGACGACGTGGATGCGGTCCGGGATGGGCGCCGCCGGGCGGGCGTAGTCCACGACCTGGCCCTCATGGTAGCCTTCGGGGTTGCCGAGGTTGCCGCGGTAGCCGGCGTAGAGCTCCCCCGTGTGGCCGCCGGTGCTGGTCTCCACGCCGCCCTCGAACGGAGCCGGCAGGTCGGTGTGCCCGGCTTCGGCAAGGAGCTGCCGGACCTGCTGCTCCGTCTCCGCGTAGCCGCCTTCGCCGAAATGGGTGAAACGCACCTTCCCGTACGCATCGATCACGTAGTGCGCCGGCCAGTAGTGGTTGTGGTAGCCGTTCCAGATCGAGTCGTCGTTGTCCTGCGGCACGGGGTAGTGGATGCCGTACTCCGCGATGGCCTTCTGCACGTTGTCGGCCCGCTTCTCGAACGCGAACTCAGGCGTGTGGACGCCGATCACGGTGAAGCCCGAGCCGTGGTACGTGTCGTGCAGCCGCGTCACGTGGGGCAGGGTGTGGATGCAGTTGATGCAGGAGTAGGTCCAGAAGTCCACGAGGACCACTTGGCCGCGCAGGGACACGAGGTCCACTGCGGCACCGTTCGGCGTGTTCAGCCAGCCCGTGGCGCCCGCGAAGTCGGCGGCACCCGCATAGCTTGCCTCCGCGGCAGGGAGGTCGGCTGGCGGGTCGGGGACGTTGCTGGGTGTGCCAAGGCTGCCGAGCCATGCGATGCCCGCCGCGATGGCGAGGATGGCACAGCAGAGGAGGACGATGCGTGTCGTGTCGTTCATTGGTTCACCAGAGGGTCAGGAGGCGGTTGGCGGAGTTCGTGAAGATGACCATGCCGAGGAGGATGAGGAGGATGCCGCCCACGACCTCGATGACGTGCGCTGCGCGGCCCCAGCGCCGCAGGAGGGAGGCGCCTTGGTCGGCGACGAGGCCGAAGGCGAGGAACGGGATGGCGAGGCCGACGGCGAAGAGGCCGAGCAGGAACGCCCCCTGTCCGCCTCCGCCCGAGATGCCGGCCTGCACGAGGATGGCGGAGAGGATGGGTCCGACGCAGGGGCTCCAGCCGACGCCGAAGGCGGCGCCCAGGAACGCGGCACCCGCCGTCGGGCCAAGCCAGGCCGGCGCCTTGCCGTGGAAGCGCAGGTCGCGGTCCATCCAGGCGAATCGCAGGAGCCCGGTCATGGCGAGGCCGAAGACGATGACGAGTGTCCCACCCACCCAGCGCAGCCACTTCTCCGCCACGGCGTACTCGAGCGTCGAGCCGATCGTGGCGATGAGGAAGCCCAGGACCGCGAACGCGACGCCGAACCCGGAGACGAAGGCGCCCGTCCGCAGCATGCGCACGGCGCGGGAGACTTTGGCGTCCGCCCCGCCGCCCACGAAGCCGAGGAACGCAGGCACCACGGGAAGGACGCAGGGGCTGAAGAACGCGGCAACGCCGGCCACGAGGGCGACCCACGGCGTCACGTCCGTCATGGCGCCGCATCCGCCGGGGGCGCTATATCGCGTTTTGCCCAGATGTGGGTGAAGTCAGGGGGATGCGAGCATTTTGTCCGCCGCATCCGTGTTTCGGTAGTCATTTCCAAGGCGCCCACCGAAACAAGAAAGCCACACTCTGAGGCAGACCTAGGAGGCCCGCGGCTCGGACCCCTTGCCGCTCCCTGATTTGGCGGCGACGGATCCGCAGATTGCGCAGATTGCGCAGATGAACGACCAATTGATTGACGGAGCTCTGCGTAATCTGCGTCATCTGCGGATGGGCCGTGGTTGCGGCATGGTTTTTGCCCGTGCAGACCAGCGCAGGCAAAAAAGCACGAAAAACGCCAGTACCATCAAGGCGGACGCTTCGCCCGCTCCTCCAGCCAATGGAACGCCCGTGCCCCAAGCCGCCCCAGCGCCAGGACGAAGATGCCCACGGCAAGCACCTCGACGGCGAAGAGCACGGCGAGCGTCCACGACGGCGCCTGCTCGAGGTCCTCTGCCGCGCGCAGCCCGCCCTGCAGCCAGCCGCGCATGATGCGGACCTGCGTGGGGGCTACGACGGCGCCCACGAGGAGGAGGACGCCCAAGCCGACGATGGCAAGCGCCACGCGCTCCCACGTCATGGCGAGGACCGCGCGGTGCCGATGCGTGATCCGTTCACGGTGCCGCCAGGCCAGCCACATGCCCGCGGCGGCGCCGACCACGATGCCGGCCGCCGCGCCGTTGTCGGAGATCGTGTCGAAGATCTTGCGCGGATTGACCATGCGCGCATCCACGATCTCGATCGACGGCACGACATATTCGGTCGCGCGCAGCACGTCGGTCAGGCCGATGCCCGGACCCTTCAGCGA
>JBHEMF010000012.1:0-13901 GCA_046352665.1 Thermoplasmatota archaeon | reverse complement strand
GTGTCGCCGCTCGCGTAGGCCGGCGCGGAGGGGAGCAGCAGGCACAGCGCGAGGGCCGCGGCGGCGGAGAGGCGTCGCACCATGCGCTTCGAAGCTAGCAAGCCCCGACCTCGCGGAGGGCCGCCGCGAACCCCGCGGCCCACGCCTCGTAGGTGAAGGCCGCGACGTCGCGCGCGCCGACCACGCCGGCCGCAGGGCCCGACAGCGCCGTCAGCGCCGGCGCGCGGCGGATGGTGGCGCCGCCGGCGACGCCGCCGTAGTGCAGATCCTGCAGGGCCCTGGCGCACCCTACACGCTCTCCGGCGTGCATGCGGCGCAGACCGGCCCCGGCATGGCGCACGACTATGACGACGCCGGAGAGGTGCATGTCTTCACGAGCGAAGGCGACCTCGTCCGCGTGACGGTCGCGCCAGCGCGCACGGACGTGAAGGTCACGGGCGACCCCCTCGAGGCCGGCTCCTGGACGACGGCCAAGGTCCTGGACGTGGACATCCTGGATGGCCTCATCACGGCCGACGTCGTGAACGCGGCCACCTACGCGACGGCCGACATCCGCTCCGCCAAGACCGACTCCGGCTCGTCGGACATCGTCGGCCTCAAGATCAAGGGCGTTGACGTGACCCGCGTCGAGCCGGGCCTCGACCTGCCACTGCCTGACCTTCTCGGGGCGGGCGGGTTCGTCCGCGTGTACGAGCGCACCGAGGACTCGCACTTCCCCGACGGCCCCGGCGACATGTGGACCGGCGACGTCACCGTGCGCATGATCCACGTCCTCATCGCGGACTACGACCTGCTCACGCTGGGCGCGCAACCCCTCGAGGTCGTGATTGGCATGTCGCACTCGCACGCCTCCGTCCCGACGCCGTTCTGCGGCATCATGCAGTACGCCAACGCCGGCGCCTACATCGCCCGCATCCGCCCCGACGCCGTCTTCAACGGCCGGAGCATCCTTGTCGGCGAGCAGCACACCGGCCCCGTGAACGGCAACGCGCACCAGGAGCTCCTGGGTGAGGCCATCCCGACCGACGGCGCCGTGCTCAAGGTCGATGTGACGGAGACCTCGGCCGTCACGAAGATGACGCCGGGCGTCGATTCGCGCGGCGACGCCTTCGCCAAGGTGACCGGCGCCTGCCTGCTCATGAACGCCACAGGGGACTGCGTCGTCTCCGCGACGCTCCTCAAGTCCGAGTCGCACTCGGTCGCCAACGGCCAGCGTGCCATGAGCTATGGCCACACGACGATCGTCGGCCTCAAGGTCGCCGGCGTCGATGTGTGCGCTACACTCGGCCTGCAGGACACCTGCTCCCCGGCCTACAACACGAAGCTGGAGATCGGGGGGATCAAGGTGGTCCTGAACGAGCGTGAGCACACCTCCGCTCAGCCGGGCCACACGGACCTCGCCGTCCGCGCCGTCCACGTGACGGTCCCTGGTGTAGGCGACGTGTTCCTCGCCCGCAGCTACAGCGAGGCCTCGTACCTCGACCTGCATTGAAGGCAACTCGCCGGCCTCCTCCCCCTTCACCTCCTGTTTTCGCAGGCGGCGCCTTGAAACGCGTCGTCGTCGTCGCCACCGCGTGAGCAAGGCTGTCGAGGAGATGTTCACGGGCATCGCCGGGCGCTACGACCGCGCCAACGACGTTCTCTCCTTCGGCGTCCACCGACGCTGGCGCCGGCGCGCCGTCCGCGCCTCGGGTGCCCGGCCCGGCGACGCCATCCTCGACCTCGCCACTGGCACCGGCGACCTCGCCTTCGCGTTCCGCCGCAAAGTCGGGCAGCAAGGACTTGTCGTTGGCCTCGACTTCAGCGCAGGCCTGTTGCAGGTAGCCGCTCGCAAGGAAGGCCGTCGCCGGTCGGGCCTCGACTTGGTGCGCGGCGATGCTCTTGCGCTCCCGGTCTCGGCTGGCCGCTTCGACGTCGCTTCCATCGCGTTCGGCATCCGCAACGTGGACGACCCTGCCAGATGCGTCGCCGAGATGGCGCGTGCGGTACGGCCTGGAGGCCGCGTCGTCATCCTTGAGTTCGGGACCCCCGCCGGCTTCATCGGCCCCGCTTACCGGTGGTACAGCCGCCACGTCATGCCTCGCCTCGGCCAGATGGTGACGGGTGACCGCGCGGCCTTCGAATACCTGCCCCGCACGGCCGCGGCATTTCCGTACGGCAAACGCTTCGAGGCGCTCATGCGCGGAGCTGCAGCGTTCTCTTCGGTCGAGACCCAAGGGCTCACTGGCGGTGTGGCCTGGCTCTACGTCGGCACGCTCGCCTGAAGCATCGTGCGCACCTCGCGGCGCCGGAGCTTGCCAGCCTCGGTTCGTGGCAGGGATTCCGCCTGCAGGAAGATCTTGGGGATCTCTGGCCGGTCGAGGCGGGTGCGGCACCACGTCGCAAGTTCCGGCATGTGGCCGCCGCGCAGGACCACGACCGCCACGACGCGCTCGCCCCACTCCGGGTCCGGCAAGCCCACGACGCAGGCGTCCACGACGGCGGGATGCGCACGCAGGACGTCCTCCACCGTGCCCGGCTCGACCTTTGCGCCGCCGCTCGTGATGCGGTCGCCGACGCGGCCCGTGACGAAAACGAACCCTTCAGCATCGACGCGGCCTAGGTCGCCCGTGGCATGGACGCCGCCGGCGACCGTCGCCCCCGAGACGACGAGTTCGCCGTCCACCGCCTCGATGTGGACGCCGTCGATGGGCCGGCCACTCGTGCCAGGCCGATTCCGTCGTTCGTCCGGCGTCGCGGTGGCCGCCTGCGAGCAGGATTCCGTCATGCCGTACGTGCAGAAAACGGGCCAACCGGCGGCAAGCGCAGGCTGGACGAGGCCCTCGGGCGCCCGGTCGCCGCCCAGGAGGACGCAGCGGAGCGTTGCTGGCGGTGGCCCGTGACCCCAAGCGTCGAGGAGCCGGCGCAGCATGGTGGGTACCAAGGAGACGTGTGTGACGCCGTCGCGCAAATGTTGGGCCAGGCGCCGCGCGTCGTACGCCGGTTCGAGCAAGATTGTCGAGCCATTGTGAAGTGCACGCGAGAGCAGGGCGACGCCGCCAACCCGATGAAGCCCGAGGACGCAAGACCAGACCGCGTCCTTGGAATCGCCGATGCGGTGCGAAGCTGCCGCGGCATGCGCGTCCAGCATCTCCCACGTGACAGGGATGCGGTGCGGTTCGCCGGTGGTCCCCGACGTCCGCAAGACGTAGGCGGGTCCGGGTTCGCCTGGGGGAGGCAGCCGGCCTGCGCGTCGCCCCACCGGTTCGCCGCGGTCCGTCGCGACGAGGAGGGGGCCTTGCCAGTCCTCCAATGCAGCGGCGCCTTGCCGTTGCACTACGATGTCACAGCGGTCCAACGACGGGGGCGCGGCAAGTGAGAGGGGAACGAGAGTCCAGCCATTGCGTCGCGCTGCGACGTGGAGCAGGACGTGCAGCGGCGTGTTGCCGGCGAGCACGGCGATGCGGTGCCCTGCCTTTGCGCCCAATGCCACGAGCGACTGCGCCAACGCATGGTCCGCGAGGTCGATGTCTTCGTCATTCCACCGCAGCCGCAAGGCTCGCCTCCATCTCGGGCGCAACACCGAGACCGGGGCCTGGCGGCAACGCCAGCCAGCCGTCTTTGACCTCGAACCGGGACACATCGCGAGCCAGGAAACCTTCGGTCGCAAGTCCACAGGCCGGCAAAGGCTCAGGCAGGAGTGCCGCGGCATGCAGCGCATGCGCGCGTCCCACGGCGGTCTCCAGCGAATTTGTCACGACGCAGCGCAGCCTCGCGTCGCGGGCGTGCGCGATGAAGTCGGCCGCGCGGTCCACGCCGCCAAGACGCTGCGGCTTGAGGATGGCCACCGGATGGAAACCGACCAGCGGCGCCACGGCCTGCCAGGAGGTCGCCGATTCGTCGAGGGCGATGGGGACAGGCGATTCGTGCAGCATCTCCACGAGCGTGCTGCGTTCCACTGCCGGGACGGGCTGCTCCACGTACTCCAATGCGAAGGGCTCCAGGCGTCGGAGGTGGGAAAGAGCCGTGGTCGCCGCGTAGGACTCGTTGGCATCCAGCCGCAACGCGACCCCTTTGCCGACGGCTGCTTGGACCGCTTCGAGACGCGCGACGTCACGGTCGATGTCGCCGTCGGACTTCAATTTCAGGGTCCTGAAGCCGGCCGCCACGGCGCGGACCGCCTCTTCGGCGCATGCGGCAGGTTCCTGGATCGGGATGAGCGCGTTCACCGGGACACGTTCGGCCGCGGCCGGCAGTCCCACGCGTTGGGCGATAAACGCGGCGAGGCTCCTGCCCGCCAGCCGAGCCTGCGCGTCGAGCCATGCGCCGGCGAGCCCGCAGCGCAGACGGGGTCCGCAGTTGGCAGCGTCGAGAGCGGCGGGCACGTCCTCCTGTGCCAAAGCCACGCGCAGCGACTTGCGCGCAAAGTTTGCGATTTCGCTCGGATCGACGTCGAGGTGCGGCGCCGGAGCGACCTCGCCCCAACCCGTTGCGCCATCGATGGTGCAAGAGACGAGGAGGCCTCGCCGCACCGTCTGCACGCCTTTGGCCCAGGAGTAGGGCCGCGCAAGGGGGATCGTGTAAGGGTGGAAGCTCCAGGTCATGGCATCGCCAGGCCGACGGCGGAGAGCACGCCGAACGCGAGGAGGAGAAGTCCGGTCTGGCCCAGGGCAGGGTTGAGTTCGCGCCGGTCCGCAAGCGGGCGGAACACACGTCGCAGCGGCGGGATGGCAAGCGGGATGCTCGCAAGCGGCAGCAGCAGTCGCCACTCGGTCGCATGTCGGACGTAGGAGAGGACGACGAGGAGGTAGGCCAGTACGAGCAGCAGGGCGTACTCGATGCGGGTGCCGCGTTCGCCCATGCGGACGGCGAGGGTACGTTTGCCTGCGCGCGCGTCGGTCGGCAGGTCGCGCAGGTTGTTCACGGCGAGGATCGCCGTCGCGAGGGCTCCCACTTCGATGCCGAGGAAGAGGGCCGGCATCCACGCGCCCACGGCGCCGAACGTGTCCAACGCCTCCAGGTACGTCGTCCCCATCACGGCGACGGGGCCGAAGAAGAGCAGGACGAAGGCGTCGCCGAGGCCGAGGTAGCCGAGCGGTTTGGGGCCGGCGGTGTAGAGGAGACCGCTCAGGATCGCGGCGAGGCCGATGAGGAGGATGGGCACGCCACCGACCGTGACGAGGTACACGCCGAGCGCTGCGGCGAGAAGGAAGGCGACGTAGGCGGCGTTGCGGACCTGCGTCGGCGGCAGGAGGCCGGACGCCGAGGCGCGGCGGGGCCCCGCGCGGTCAGGCGTGTCGGCGCCTTTCTTGTGGTCGTAGTAGTCATTGGCGAGGTTGGTGCCGACCTGGATGAGGAGAGCGGACGCAAGGGCCGCGACGGCGGGCAGCCAGCGGAACGCGAACTGCCGTTCCCCAGCCAGGTGCCAGGCGTGTGCGGCACCGACGAGGACGGGCACGGCGGCGGCGGGGAGGGTGCGGATGCGGAGGGTCGAGAGCCAGGCTGCGACGGTCATCGTGAATGCCCTGGAGGTTGCGGCGGCATTCCTTCCCAGTCGCGGCCGTTGCAGGAAAGTTCTCCCATGTCCATGCTTGCGTACGGTTCTGCGAAAGGCGATGGCATGCCGGTCCGCGAATCGCGCGCCGTGAAGCGGATCCAGGCGTCGGGCCCGGGGCAGACCGAGACCCCGATGGCCCATCCCGCGCCTACGGTCCCGCTGGCCCCTACGACCAGGCCTTTCGAATTTCCACGCCCTTCGATGTCCAAGTCCCAGAAGGCTGTCCGGGGGGAGTCCTGCGCCGATGTGTTCCCGACCCACGATTCCGATGTCCCGGCAGAGATGGCCGCGTTTTGCGCAAGGACGGGGGCGCCGTCGGGCCCAGCGAGCTTTATGTCGAGTTCCAAAGGGCCGGATGCCATGTTGCGCACTTCGACGTGAAGAGTCCGTATTCCGGGCTCGGCTGGCTGCACGCAACCGGACGCGAGCAGGAGGCATGCGGCCGCAAACGCAGCCCTCACGGCAGCCACGCCCGCCCCTTGTACTCCGGCTTGCGCCCCTCAAGGAACGCATCTCGGCCTTCCTGGCCTTCCTCGGTCATGTAGAACAGCAGTGTCGCGTTGCCCGCGAGCTCCTGCAGGCCGGCCTGGCCGTCCACGTCGGCGTTGAAGGCCGACTTCAGGCTGCGGATGGCAAGCGGCGACTTGTCGAGGATCTCGCTCGCCCACTTCAGGCCCTCCGCCTCAAGGTCCTGCAAGGGGACGACGGCGTTCACGAGCCCCATCGCGTACGCCTCCTTGGCGTCGTACTGGCGGCAGAGGTACCAGATCTCGCGCGCCTTCTTCTGGCCGACGAGCCGCGCCAGGTACGAGGAACCGAAGCCGCCGTCGAAGGAGCCGACCTTGGGGCCGGTCTGGCCGAAGACCGCGTTCTCCGCGGCGATGGTGAGGTCGCAGACGACGTGCAGGACGTGGCCGCCGCCCACCGCGAAGCCGGGGACGAGGGCGACCACGACCTTCGGCATGGTGCGGATGATGCGTTGCAGCCGCAGCACGTTGAGGCGCGGGACACCGTCGCCGCCGACGTAGCCGGCCTTGCCGCGCACGCGCTGGTCGCCGCCGGAGCAGAACGCCCACTTTGCGTCCTTTGGGCTGGGGCCGTTGCCCGTGAAGAGGATGACGCCGACGGAGGTGTCGTGCCAGGCGTCCATGAAGGCGTCGATGAGCTCGTCCGTCGTCTCGGGGCGGAAGGCGTTGCGCACCTCGGGGCGGTTGAACGCGATGCGCGCCGTCCCCGCCGCCGACTTGACACCTTTGTGGTACGTGATGTCGGAGTACTCCTTTGCGGTGGCCCAGAGATTCGCGTCCATGATCTCGGAGGGCGGTCGCACGCCGTCGCCCTTCGCCGGCGCTCGCTTCGTCTTCTTCGTCATCGTCACTTGCGCACCTTTGCCTTGGCTTGACGTTTGCGCCCGCGCTTCGGCACGGGGCTAACCGCCGAAGACGCCGAAAACGCCGAGGACGGACGTGGTTCGGCGTCTTCGGAGTTTTCGGCGGATTGCCTGCGTGGCGTTGCGGCCGTGTCAACCTTCTCCCATTGGTCCACGAGCTTGTCCACGGCGGCCACGACGCGCGCCAGGTGCTCCTTGCGGCGGCGCACCGCGAACTTGGGGTCCACGACCACCTGGACGACGCCGCCCACCGTCCCCTTCAGGGTCGCCGCGAGTTTCGCCGTGCCGTCGAGCCGCACATGCTCGATGCCGAACGCAGCCGCTGCCTTGCCGATGTCCACCTTCTGCGGTGTCGCGAACAGCTCCTCGAACTCCTCGCGGGGAATCGAGTCCGCGATGGGCAGGTGCTCGAAGATGCGGCCGCCGCCGTTGTTGAGGACCACGATGGTGAGGTGCGGCGCGTACTTCGCGACGGCGGCGAGGCCGTTCAGGTCGTGCAGGAACGTGAGGTCGCCGACGTAGGCGATGCAGCGGCCCTTCGTGACGGAGGCGGCACCGGCGGCGGAGGAGATGACACCGTCGATGCCGGAGGCGCCGCGGTTCGATAGGATGCGGATCGCGCCGTGCGGTTCGGCGAAGGCGCCGTAGCGGTCGATGTCGCGGATGGGCAGGCTGGAACCCACCCAAAGGAGTGCTGGGTCCGCGTGGCCCACGAGTGGGCGGTCGGCCAATTCGTCCAGGAGAATCTGCGGGAGCGGGCCTTCCCAATCGGTCTCCTGCGGCCGCGCCCGAAGGCAAGTCGAGGCGAGGGCGTAGAAGCGCGAGAGCCAACTCGCATCCGACGGGGAACCTCGGGCTTTCCTTGCAGCGCTGGCAAGTTCGCCAAGCAACCGGTGCGCGTCTGCATGGACCATTTCGGCAGAAGTGCCTTGCTCGTCCCAGCCTTTCCCAAGAGCATCGACGACGAGGCGCGGCACGTCGGCATCCTCGATGTACGCTCGCAGGTGCTTCGACGTGGGGCTGCCGCCGACCTGCAGGATCCAGGCGGGACGGAGTGCCTTGCGGGACTTGGGGCTGGATAGGACGAGGTCCGGAAGGCCGACGGCGCCGGCGGGCCGCGTGGAGACCGGATGGGAGCCTGCCAGTGGATCGACGAGAAGAGGCACGCCAAGCGTGTCGCCCAGGATCTCCGCGTCCTTTGCCATGGAGCTCCCGGCAGCCGCGGGCCCGACCAGGACGACGCCGCGCCGGGCAGCAAGAATGTGTGCCCAGCGTTCGAGCGTCCAGGGGTCGGCCACGCGCTCCGGGGTCGTGACGCGCGTCCACGGAACCGGCTGTCCTTTGGCATCGGTGCGGCCGGCAAGCAATTCCTCCGGCACGGCGAGATCCGCAAACTGGTCCGCCGTCGGAGCCAAGGGCTCACGCAGCGGGACGTTCATGTGGACGGGCCCCTGGCGGAGGCGGGCCATGCCCACGGCCTGGCAGGCCGACCGTCGCAGATGGCGCAGCCCCTCCGGGGTGCGCTCGGGCAACATGAGGTCGCAGGACCAGCGCACGGTCCTGCCGTACAGGCCTGTCTGCTGGATGGCTTGGTTGGCGCCGACGTCGCGGAGTTCGTGCGGGCGGTCCGCGGTGACGACCACGAGTGGAGCGCCTGTCTGGTCCGCCTCGACGAGTGCGGCGTGGTAGTTCGCCGCCGCCGTCCCGGACGTGGAGATGAGGAGCACCGGCCAGGCGCCGCCCATCTTGGAGACCCCCAGTGCGACGTAGGCGGCGCTCCGCTCATCGACGACGACGATGCATTTGGCACCGAAGCGGCGGCGGGCGGCGAGCGCCAGCGGCGCCGAGCGCGAGCCGGGACTGAGCACCGCGTGGCGAACCCCGCAGCGTGCCAGTTCATCCATCAGGATGTCAGCCCACATCGCGTTGACATTGGGCCATCTCGGTTCCGGGCCTTCCGTGGCTGGGCGTCTCATGCCAACGCCTCCTCCAGCGCCTTGAGCTTCGCCTCGGTCTCCTTGTACTCCGCGTTGGCGTCGGAGCCTACCACGATGCCGGCGCCGGCGTAAAGCCAGGTCCCGTCCGGTGTGGCCAGCGCCGACCGCAATGCGACGAGGATCTCGCCTTCGCCCGCCTGGTTGAACCAGCCGAGGCCGCCCGCGTACCAGCCGCGCGGCCTTGCCTCGAGTTGCGCGATGAGTCCTTTGGCTTCATCGACGGGTGTGCCGCACACGGCGGGCGTGGGGTGGAGGGTGGCGGCGACGTCTAGGACGTGCAGGCCGGCGGAGGCGGCGGCCGTGACCTGGGTCTCGAGGTGCTGCACGTTCGCCATGCGGCGGAGGCGACGCATCCCCTGCTCGGGTGTGAGGCCGAGGGCTTCGAGGCGCGCCACGATGTGCTCGACCACGAGGCGGTGCTCGCGCGACTCCTTGTCGGCGACGAGGAGCTTGTTGCCAAGGTTCGCGTCGGTGCCCTTCGTGCCGCGCGGGGCGGTGCCGGCGACGGCGTGCGTCTCCAGGCGGCCGTGGCGGAGGCGGGCGAGCCGTTCGGGGGTGGCGCCGAAGAATGCGTGGCCAGGGATGGGTTCGAAGTAGAACGCGTGGGCGAGGGGCTCGGCTGCGACAAGGCGGGCGAACGCGGCGAGGGGGTCGTCGATGGCGGGACGGCGCTCGCAGCGGGCGAGGACGACCTTGGAAAGGAAGCCGGACGAGATGGCCTGGAGGGCGGTGCCGACCTGGGTGGCCCATGCGCGGGAGTCGGGACGGTCGCGCACTGGCCGGTCCTCGATTTCGGGGAGCTCCGCGTTGGCGCCGTTGCGGCGCTCCACCCATTCGCCGTCGCGCCACTCCCATTCCAGCGCGGGGACCACGAACAGCGCGGAGGGGAATGCTTGCCAAGGCGCCGCGGCGTCGTGGGCATCGTCGAAGGCGAAGCCGCCCAGCACCATGGCGTCCTTGGGGAGGAGCCGGGCAGCGTTGGCGATGGTCCGGAGGCGGTCGGGACCTGATTCCTCGAGGCGGCGGTGGATGCCGACGCCGAACCGGACCGTGCCCTCGATGGCAAGGAAGAAGCGTGGCTGGCCGCGCGCCTCGCGCAGGGTCGCCATGGCCTGTTCGACCGGTGCCGTCACGGGGAGGCTTCACCCGCCACGCCGTCGGGGACACGGGGGGGTGGGATAGCGGTCGCGGTCGCGTCTATCCGGGTGAGACCGTCGATCCCCCGCGGGTCCTCCAGGGTAAGCGCGACACCGGCTTCCTGGGCCAAGCGCACGGCGGCGGGGTGGATGGGGCGCACGCGGTCGCCGAGCCAGGCAAGAAGGGTCGCAGCGTCCACGCGCCGCACGGTGACGCCGGGCTCCAAGCGGATGCCGCCACCCTGCTTCCACAACCGGACCTCGGCCGCGCCGAGCCACCGTGCCGCCATGACGGCGCTCACGTCGCTGCCGCCGCGGGGCAGGAGTTGGATGGCCCCTTCGGCACCGCGCACGTAGAACCCCGGCACGATGGCGTGCTGCAGGTCCGGCGCCGGCACGGACGGCGCAAGTTCGACGATGCGCAGGCCGTGGCCCAGGTCGGCAAGGTGGCGGCGCAGGATCTCGGCGCTCGCCTGCTCGCCCCAGGCCATGAGGGCCTCGGCGGCGCCGGCCTCTGCAGCGGCCTGTGCCGTGCGGAACCAGGCGGTGAGGTGGTCGGGGAGGGCCTCGCCGAAGAGGACCTCGTGCAGCCGGAGGACAGCGTCGGCGCGGCTCGCGTCGGTGCCTAGGCTTTCGAGAGCGTCGGTGACGCCCTTGGCAGCCGATACGACGATCCAGAGAGGTCGTCGCGCGATGATGGGCGCGAGTGCCGCGGCGACGGCGGCGTACCCCTCTCGGCCAGGCAAAAGCGAGCCGCCCACCTTCACGATGAGAGGGGCCGGAGTTCGCTCCACGGTCGTGGATGGCCTCTCCTGGGCTACCTCCTTTGCCGACGGAAACAACTTGGGTGGGGTGGTCATCGGCCGGAGGCGGCGACGGGGCGCGCCGTTTCAGGGTTTCTGCTACGAGCGATTGAACCACTGAAGACACTGAAGCCACCGAACGATTTGGCGGTTCACTGCCTTACCGTTGCGCGTTTCGCCGGGAGCGGGCAGGCGAAGAGGCGGAAATCTTCAGTGCGTTCAGCGCGTTCGGTGGGCAGTAACGGGCCGGACCCCGGTCATTTCCCCTTGAGGGGCCTGCCATGGATGTCGCGGCGCTTGGCCGAGATTTCCTCCTTCTTCTTGCGCGCGGCTGCCCCCGTTTTCTGGTGCTTGAAGGAGAAGCCGGCTTCGGACTGCCCTGGTCCAGGCTTTTTCTCGTGCGGGGTCACGGTCACGACGGAGCCAGCACCCACGGTGGCTTTGCCGACACGCAACGCGAACCGGCCGAGGGCGGGGCCATGCTCGGGGCCTTCGAGGACGACGGGCTTCGTTGGGACGAAGCGGACGCGGGCCACGTCGCCTTTGGAGAGGTAGGGCTTCGCCGTCGCAAGCTCCTCGCCGCTGGACGGGTCGATGCTGGACAGGATGGCATCGAGACGGACGGGGACGGAGGCGGCGTGGCAGTGCAGGGTCGCCGTCCAACCGATGCCGGCGTGGCCGATCTCCCCGGTCACGGCCAAGCGCGCCTCGAAGGCGTCCACGGCAAGGGGCGGGTCGTCCTCGGGGCCAAGGACGTCGCCGCGGGAGAGCTCCGTCTTTGCGACGTTGCGCAAGGCTACACCGACCGTCTCGCCGGCGCTCGCCGACCCGACGCCTTGGCCGTGCACCTCGATGGACTTCACGCGTGCCCGCTTCTCGGCTGGCTCCGCGACCACCTCCTCGTCCTCTTTCAGGGTGCCGCGCTCGATGCGGCCGACGGCGACGGTGCCCACCCCGCCCACGGTGATCACGTCCATGATGGGCATGCGTAGCGAGCCCTCGTTCGCGGCGGGGCGGGCTTCGAGTCCGTCGAGCGCCTCCTCCAGCGTGCGGCCGCGGTACCAGGACATCTTGGCGGAGCGGGCCGTGAGGTTCTCGCCTTCCCACGCCGAGACGGGGATGACGTCGAGGCGGGCGAAGCCGAAGGGTTCCAGGAAGTCGCGCATCTCCTTGGCGGCGGCACCCACTTTCGCCGCGTCGTAGCCTACGCGATCCGCCTTGTTGAGCGCCACGACGACCTGCCGCAGCCCCATGGCGGCGGCAAGCTGTGCATGCTCGCGGGTCTGCGGCATGATGCCTTCCGAGGCATCGACGACGAGGAGTGCTGCGTCGGCGCCGGTGGTGCCCGTGATCATGGAGCGCACGAAGTCCTGGTGGCCGGGGGCGTCGATGAGGTGCACTTTGCGGTTGCGGGTCTGCAGGTCGGCGTAGCCGAGGTCCATCGTGAGGCCGCGCGCCCGCGACTCCTCGCCCCGGTCGAGGACCCAGGCGTACTGGAACGACTCCTTGCCGACGAGGGCGGCCTGGCGGGCAAGGCGCGCCACCTCCTCCGGCGTCACGACGCCCTTCTCCAGGAGGAGGCGGCCGAGGAGCGTGGATTTGCCGTGGTCCACGTGGCCGATGGTCACGACGGAGATGCGCCCCTTCACGCGGCGGGCACGGCCCGCGCCCTTTTCAGCGGTGCCCTGCCTGGCCCCGCCGTGTCCGGCCGACCGCACCCCCCCACCGAGATGCGCGCCCTCATGCAGGAGTGGAAGCACGGCCGCGCCGTCCGCGAGCTCATCCCGGTGGCCCGCAGCATCGGCGAGCCATCGTTTGCCGCCGAGGCGCTCTTCGCCCTCGCCACCGACCCCGCATTGCCGGAGAAGGACGCGGAGCACGTGGCACTCGAGGCGTTGCGCTTCGTGGACAAGGTCGAGCGCGACTGGCGCCGCGGCGAGGCCTTGGCCAACATGAGCAAGCGCCTGCCGGAATTCCGCCGCCATCCCGCCGCCGCAGGCAAGTTGGCCGCAGCCGTCGTGGACCGCATCCTTGGCCTTCCTGCCCAGACGCGCACCGACGCGATGCGGTCCGCCGCCCCGCACCTCGATGCGACGGAACTGCCGCGCCTCATGGCCCGCGCCCTCGCCTCCGAGGAGCCGCTCGAGACCGGCAAGGCCATCCTGAAGGCCGCCGCCGAAGCCGGCATCGCGGGCGCCGTCCTCCCGCCCATCCGGGACACGCTGGACATCGAACTCCGCCTGCGCATGCTGGGGGCGTGGGCCGGCCGCATGTCCGCAACGCAGCCGGCCGAGTCCGCAATCGTCGCCGCCGACATGGCAACGGGGGCACAATCGATCCCGGACCCGGCGATACGCATCGACGTCCTCCGCGCCGCAGTGGCAGCGTGCGAATCCATCGAGCCGCTCCAAGCACTCGCCACCTGGGCGCGCACCGCCGACCCCGACCCCGGTGCCCGCATCCTCTCCGCCGCCGGCGCCCGCGCCGACCGCATCGGCCGCGCCGACCTCGCCGAGACCTGGCTGCGCGAGGCGTCGAGCCGCGCCGAGTCCATCCCGGACGAGAAGGCGCGCGCCTCCGTGCAGCGCAACGTCCAGGAGGGCTTGAAGCGGGTCGGAGTGGAACTCTCCGCCGTGGCACCGCTGGCCAAGCCCGGCGGGAAAGGAGAAACCGCAGGCACGCCACCAGCCGGCGAAAGGGCGCAAGCGGCCGAAACCGGCCGAACCGCGGGGTCCGGCCGAGGCCGCGCCACGCGCCACGTCTTGGCGCTGGTGGACACCTACGAAGGCGGCCTCGGCGACGTGCACCTGCGCGCCGTTGCCCGCGCCGCACCGCTCTGCGACGCCTTCGGCCTCGACCTCGCCCTCGTCGGCTTCCCCGTGAAGGACGCGGCCGCATTCGTGAAGCGAGCCGGGAGAGAGACGAACGTCGGCGAGGGGCGGGGCAGCCTGGAGATGCTGCTGCGCGAGGGACGCCTGCACCTGGTGGCCGTCGGTGAGGACGCAGTGCCGGATTTCGCGCCGCTCGGTGTTCCAGTGG
>JBHEMF010000011.1:0-14089 GCA_046352665.1 Thermoplasmatota archaeon | reverse complement strand
CAGGACTAGCCACGGAATTCACGGAACCCACGGAACCCCTGGGACGTTTTCCGTGCAGTCCGTGCATTCCGTGGCTGGGCTTCGACGCGCATCGCCTTATGACCAAGCCCCAGCTTCCGCAAGTGTGGACGAGCCCCGCTTCCACGACCCGCACGTCGGCATCTCCAAGGTCTACACGAAGACCGGCGACGCCGGCGAGACCTCGCTCGTGGGCGGGGCCCGGGTCCCGAAGGACCACGCCCGCATCGAGGCGTACGGCACCGTGGACGAGTTGAATTGCCTCGTCGGCCTCGCCCGAGGCACTGCGGCATCCGAGCCGCACACGCGCGGCCTTGCCGACCGGCTGCTGCGCGTCCAGCACCAACTCTTCAACCTCGGCTCGGCGCTCTCGACACTGCCGAAGGACATGCGGCCGGGACAACCCCGCGTGGCCGACACGGATGTCGCCGACCTCGAGGCCGAGATGGACCGGCTCAGCGCCGAGCTTGCGCCACTCCGCTCCTTCGTCCTCCCCGGCGGCTCGCGCCTCAACGCGCAGCTCCACCTCTGCCGCGCCGTGGCCCGCCGCGCCGAGCGCCACACGGTCACCCTGCAGCGCAGCGAAGGCGGCGTCGAGGTCGAGGTGCGCTACCTCAACCGCCTCTCGGACGCGTTCTTCGTCTGGTCGCGCTGGGCCGCCAAGGCCCTCGGCCACGACGAGACGCTCTGGCAGCCCAACGAGGCGTGACTCAGTACTGCATCGCGTGGGCGGGGTCCGCTCCGGTGCTCACACAGCCGGAGAGCAGGCTGAAGGTCAGGACAGCGGCACAAGCCAGGCGCACGGCGACCACGTCCGCCTCGACCTTCAGTGCGCCATATGTGCCTTGTGGGCGCTTCGCTTGGGATTTCGCACGTCCGACGACGCGGTCCACTTCAGCGACCGAACCTGCCTCCAATTCTGGCATTGCATCTTTGCGCCTAGGTGTGGGAGGCCTGGGATGGTAGGATTAGGAGGATGTGCGATTGAGGTGGAACCTGCTGTTCGTCGGGAGCGTCAAGGGGTTCCTGCAGTCCGACGACGGCGTGCACTTCGGCGACCGAACCCCGCCCCCGTTTGTTGGCTTGCGCGTATGCGAAATTCAGGGCCAGTTGGAGCACGTCGCCGTCGTCGTCGGAGCGGATGTGGCCCTGTCGCTGGACGTCGCAGGCCTACGTTTCGGTGCAGTCTCCCACACGCTTGGCTCGGCGGGGAAGACGCCCACGCGAAACAACCTAGCGGCGTATACGAAATTCAGGGCCAGTTGGAGCACGTCGTCGGGACGATTGTGGCCCTCTTGCTGGACGTCGCAGGCCCGCGTCGTTCCGGTGCGATTGGTGGTTCCTGTGCGTAAAGCCCCGAACGACAAACATGGAATCGCAAATCTCCTACCCATCCTCAAATCCCAGGTCTCCCACACGTTGGCGCTTTCAAATCCCAGGCCTCCCACACGAAGCAGGAAGAAACGGCAGGGAACGGTCCCGTTTTCCGGTCTTCCAGGTTTCCCAAGCCCTACACGCTGCGGCTACTTCGCGGCCTTGGATTGCGTCGCCGCAGCGTTCGTCGCGGCGCTGCGCCTGAGGGCGTTCTGGATGGCCAGTCGGCGCGCCGGCGGGGCGGCAAGCGCGTGCTCCAGGGCCGCCGCCAGGTCGGGTGCCAAGTGCACCTGGATGCGGGACTTGTAGGCGTGCTCGAGCAGGATGTCGGCGGCGTTGGCCTCCGGCACGACGGCGTGGGTGTAGCCGAGTTCGGCAGCGCCCTCGATCATCTGGGTCACACCCTCGACGGCGCGCAACCGGCCCGACACGGCGACGGCGCCAAGGATCACGGTGTCCTGGCGGACGGGGGCGCCTTCGAGTGCGCTGACACACGCCACGGCGGCGGCAGCACCCAGCGCCTGCACGTCGGCGTGCGGCTGCTGCAGGAGCGCTTGGACGTGCAGGTCGATGCCTGCCATGTCGGCGCCGCGGAACCGTTTCAGGACGGCGCTCACGGTGTCGGAGACGGCGGCGTCCTTCTCCAGCCCGCCGCCCAGGTACAGGGTGCCTTTCTGGCGGTTGCTGGAGACCGTGGCGTCGGCCTCGACCGGGACCACGATGCCGGCGGGCTCGCCGGTCTCGCCGGTGCCCATGAAGGCGCAGCCGACGGCGGTGCCGACCTTCTCGCCGCCCACGGTGAAGGCCTCCTTCGCGGTGGAGACCTCGATGCCGCGCCTTGTCACCTGGTACTCCAGGCTCATGCTGATGCGCTTGGCGGACAGGACGTGGTCCAGCGTGACCTCGTCGGCGCCGGCGTCGCGGGCGATGTCGCCGGCGGTGCGGACGAGGCCGCCGAGCTCCCGCAGGCGCAGCGTCAATTTGCCGGAGTGGCCGCTGCGGCGCTGCGCCTCGCGCAGGACCTCGGCCACGGCGCCGCCCTCGAAATGCGGGATGCGGCCGTCGCGGCGGACCTCCTGGGCCACGAAGCGGACGAGCTTGCGGCGGTTGGCGTCGGTGTCGTCCATCACGGACTTCACATAGACCTCGTAACCGTAGCCGCGGATGCGCGAACGCAGCGCCGGGTGCAGGCCTTGGTACTGCGTGTTGGTGGGAGCGATGACGTCCATGTTGCCCGCGGCCACGAGCACGAAGTCGCAGGGCACGGGCTCGGTGCGCGCCATGGCGCCGGAGGAGCGCTCCGACTGGCCGGTGATGGCGTACTTGTGTTCCTGCATGGCGGTGAGGAGCGCCTGCTGCGAGTCGAGGCGGAGGACGTTGATCTCGTCGATGAAGAGGAGGCCCTTGTGGGCGCGGTGGATGGCGCCGGGCTCGACCCGCAGGTGTGTTGGCGTCTGCAGGCCGCCGGACTGGAACGGGTCGTGGCGGACGTCGCCGAGGAGGGCGCCGTGGTGGCTGCCTGTCGCGTCCACGTAGGGTGCCGGCACGGGGTGGTCCGGCCGCTCGACCAAGAGGTTCGGCACCATGCGCTGCGGCTTGCCGCGCATCTGGCGGGCGACGAAGATGAAGAAGATCGCGACCAGGATGCAGAGCACCATGAGGGTGAGCCCGCCGGTGCCGCCGTTCAGGGCGAAGTAGGCCCAGATGGAGCCGGCGACAAGTCCGAGCGCCAGGCCCCATTCGGCGATGGTGAGGGCGAGGCCGGTGCGGCGCGCCTTCTTCTGCTGGGCGCGGAACTCGACGCGGCCCTGTCCGCCGGGGGTGACGCGGACGCGGGGAACGTTCTGGTCCTTCGGGTTGGCGTAGAGGAGGACGTCGTCGAGGTGGGCAGGCGGCAGGATCTGCGCCATCGCCTTCGCGATCATCGACTTGCCCGTGCCGGGGTCGCCGAGCAGGAGCAGGTGGCGGCGCTGGCGGGCGGCCTTCTTCGCGACCTCGACGGCCTCGTCCTGGCCGATCACCTCGTCGATGAGGAGCTCGGGCAGAGGCAGGTCGGCGGTGCTGCCGATGCCTTCCTTCGCCACCCAGGAGTGCGGGTCGATGTCGTGGAGCGTGTGCCCGTTGGGCTTCGCAGCGCCGGCCGTCTTCGCCGCGAGGGAGGGCGCCGCAGCGACGCGGGTCTTCGCGGAGACGGCAACGGAAGCAGCGGAAGGCTCGTCAGCGGCCCGGCCTTGGCTCTTGCGCGTGAGCGTCCAGGCAGTGAGGGGAAGCGCCACCGACATGACGGCGAACAGCCCGACGGCTTCCACCGCGAGTCCGGAGGAGTAGGTGGTGGCGTAGGCCCCGCCCTGCCAGGCGAAGTCGAGGAAGCCGTTGTCGGCGACGACGTCCTTGCCGTCGGAGGCGAGCCAGGCGAAGCCCGGCCCCATCATGGCCGTGAACGCGAGGACGACGCCCAGGCAGGCGAAGGCGGCGCCGGGGATCGTCGCGACCCATGCGTGCCGCTTCCAGCCGGCCTGGTTGCGCGACCATGCGACGATGGCGAAGGTGAAGGCCGCGACAAGGCCCAGGCCCGCCGCGAGGGCGACGTCGGCCCACAGGTTCGCCTGCCAGGCCCAAAGGAACCCGGAGAATCCTGTCTGGGACCCGAGGAACCAGAGCAGCGTCGAGAGGGGGATGGCGGCGACTGCGATGGCGGCCCAAACCCAGAGGGGAGCGCTGGAGGCAAGCGTTCCGACGATGCCGCGAGGCGCCCCGGCGGCAGGCGCGGGGTCGATGCGGAGGCTTGCCTTGCGGGGGCGGGCTACGGTTGTGGTGGTGGGTTGCATTACTTGTCCTCCGCGACGGTTGCGACGGCGGCGCGGCGCCGGACGGTGAGAAGGTAAACGACCATCGCCGACGCGGCGACGCCGACGGTGGAGCCGAGCACGATGTTGGCGGGGCTCACGACGGTGAGGGCCTGCGCCACAGGGATGGGCGGCGGCGGCAGGGGTGGCGGCGGGATGGCGCAGGTCGAGCCAGTGGCGGCGGTGACGACGGCGCCGTACTGCATGGCGCCGTAGTCGTTCACGGCGAAGTACCACAAGTCCTCGCCGTTGGCCTCGCGGTAGTTGACGAGGCCGTCCTGCAGGTCGTCGAAGACGGAGGGCCGCTCGCTGTAGGCCGCCAGGTTCGTGGCGTCGATGCCGGTGCCCAACTGCATCTCGGCGGCACCGAGCGGGAACCTGTCGCACTCCTTGCCGACGACGAGGAACTTGCGGTAGTCGGTGAGGCGGGGCCGCGAGCCCAGGGGGTTTGCCGGGTCCGGCGGCGGCGGTGGCGAGGGGAATGCGGCGGGATCGCTGGGCTTCTGCCACTCCATGTACGTGAGGGCGTAGATCTTGTAGCGGTCCGAGAGCGACAGCGCCGTCACGGCGGCGTCGTAGACGGGCTTCGTCCCCGCCATCTGGTGCAGGAGCGACCCCACGTCGCCCAGGTTGCCCCACGTGCGGGCGTACCAGCCGCTGGCAAGTGTGATGGAGGCGCCGCCCTGGTCGAGGAGGCGAGTCGTTGCGAGCACGAAGTAGCCGTCCGCGGTGACGGCAAGGAACGGGTGGCCGCCCACGATGTACGTCGGCGCCACGAGCGTCGTGTTGCCGGTGAGGGGGTCGAGGGCCCAGATGTCGATGTCGCCGATCTTGGCGCGGCTGCGGTGGTCGTAGCCCTTGTCCACTTCGCATGCAACGTAGATCTGCCCAGCCCAGGCCACGGGGTTGCTCGCGTCGAGGCAGGGCCCGATGAGGGAACGCTCGGGCAGGCGGGACCAGCTGTTCACGTTGCCCGTGTCGGTGACGGCGGCGTCGATCCAGCCGGGGTAGCCGTGCGGGCCGTACGGCGCCGTGCCGGCACGCTCCAGCCAGACGGCGGCGACGCGCTCGTCGGTGTGGTTGGTGCGGCCGACGGCCTCCTGGCCGATCTCTTCCTTCGTGGCAGGGCCGCCCGTGAGGTTGCCGGTCGCGTTCAGGTCCGGCGGCGGCACGTAGGGCGGGACGTAGACGAGGTGGACGCGCGGGATGGGGTCGGTGGCGGCGCGCCCCTCGATCACGGTGCTGTCGTCGTAGCTGTTGCTCACCGTGCCGAGGTCGTCCGATGTGCCGGCCTTGTAGAGTCCGATAGTGGAGCCGTAGGTCTCGTTGCTGCCCCCGGTGTTCCAGAGGTACGCGAGGTAGATGTCGCCGCGCGGATCCATGACCACCGCGTCCGACTCGCCGTACTCCGACCTGCCCGGCGAGCCCTGGATGGGTTGGTCGAACCAGGAGATGCCCTGCGAGTAGGTCGTGAAGGCGGTGTGGGTTTGGCCCGGCTCGCGGCTGCGCGGCGTCGGGCCTCCGGCGTCGGGCGCGCTGTGCAGGGCCGTGAAGACCGCCTGGGTGGAATCGGACGGGTTCATGGCGATCTGGGCGTTGCCGAAGGAGAACGTGTCGTCATAGACGCGGAACGGGCAGCCCGTCACGTCGGTGCGGTCGCCGGTCTGGCTCGTGAGGGCCCCGAACGGGTCGCTCGTCACGGCGGGGCAGCGGAAGGTGAGCGCCGGCGCTGCGGTGTAGCCGCCGTGGCCGTCCGGGACCTGCACCGCAAGCGGCGGAGGGGCAAGGGTGACTTGGGGACCGTGCTCGCTCGGAGCGGCCGTTCCAGCGGGAGCCGGCGCGGGGGTGGAGGTCGCCGCCTGCTGGATGGCGGACCATGATGGCATGGCCAAGGCCGCATGGGTCGGCAGGCCGTCGGCCACGACCCCGGACAGGACGAGGGCGAGGACTGCTGCAGAGGCGAAGGCGGCCAGGGGTTGCATCCGTTTCGCCAGGGCCGGGCGTGCTTCATAACCATATCCGTGGCTTCCTCAATTCCCCAGGGGCCAAGCACCCGCCACGGTCGCCGGCTCTGCCGCGGAGCGGCGGTTTTTGGCGTGGACGCCAATGGCCGGGCATGGACGAGCCGCCGTTCCCGGTCCGCTTCGCCTTCGCCTTGTCCGGCGCTGCCGCCTGCGCATGGCTTGCCGGTGCCGCGGGCGCCGACGCCGTGTTGCCCCAGATCATGCTTGCCGCAGGTGGCCTGCTTGCGGCTTGCGCCGCGGCCGGTCTGCTGTTCCGGCCGCGCTGGCTCGACGTCCTTGCGTTCCCAGCCACCGCCGTGGCCCTCGGCCTCCTCGCAGCCGGCGTCGGCATCGTGGCCGGCTGGAGCCTTGCGACGGGCATCGCCCTGGTCATGGGGGGCCTCGCCGCCGTCGGCCTTCTGCTAGCGACGGCGAGCCCTGCCGCCCGCCACTGGCTCCGGGGGCCGCACGAGTGGTCCCCCAAAGAGGCACTTGCTTTTTATAGAAGCATTAACAATGGTGTCGGCAGATGAATCCTGATCCCCCCAAGCCCCCCAGCGACCCATGGGCGAATTTCCCCGGCGGCAACCCCTTCGGCCCCGGCGGCCCGTTCGCAGGCGGCGCCAACCCCTTCGCAGGCGGCGGCGACCCCTTGGCGAACATGGAGGCGTGGTTCCGCCAGATGGGCATCGACCCCACGGATTTCCGCCGCATGGTCGAGGACATGCAGCGCGGCCTCGGCGAGGCGATGAAGGACTTCCAGACCAACCCCTCCAAGTCCTTCGTGTCGGGGTTCAGCGTGAAGGTCGGCCCCGACGGCAAGCCGGTCTTCTCCAGCTTCGGCAACAAGCCCACCGTGAAGCCCGCCCCCGGCGGCGGCATGCCCGCCATCGACACCAACGAACGCGAGCCCCTCACCGACGTGATCGACGAAGGCAAACGCGTCGCCATCACGATGGAGCTCCCCGGCGTCGCCAGGGACGACATCGACGTCCACATGACCGAGCACGACCTGGAGATTTCCGTGGACAACGAGAGGCGCAAGTACCACAAGGTCGTGAAGCTCCCCGCCAAGGTCGATCCCAAGACCACCAAGGCCACCTACACGAACGGCGTGCTCGACGTCACCGTCGAGAAAGTGAAGGCCTCCGGCGGCGGCGTGCGGGTGCCCGTGCAATGACCGGCATCCGCTCCACGAGCGAAAAGGTCATAGCGCACCGCCTGGGTCCGGTGCCGGCAGCCTGGTGACCCATGGGAGAGGAATTCGAGGAAGTCGAGGAGGGCGGCGAGGAACTCTTCAACGAGGACTTCGACGACAAGGACACGGTCCTGCGGCCGGGCGTGAAGAAGCACGTCTGCCCCAAGGACAACATCACGCTCGAGTACCGCGTCGAAGGCCGCTTCGTCGTGCGGTTCTGCAAGAAGTGCGGGTACGAGGAAGAAGACTGAATTTTGGCCTGCGGCCAAAATTCAGGAATGCTGCCGGACGCTGGGGCCCTCCGGGCCCCAGACCCCTCGGAGGACGAGGGGGCCGGTCGCGCTTTGGGCCCGCCTCGCGATTCCATCGCTCGGCGTGCCGTCGCGCTCCTCGCGCGCTGACGCGCGCCTGCCGGCCCCCGAGGCCGAAGAGCCGGAATCAACGCGCATCTCGGACGATGACCGTCAGGCATTCGCAACTGCGGCGTGGAAGCATTGGGCGTCGGCCGACCCCCCGAGGCCGAAAGGCAGGGAATGGGTAATTCAGACGCTGATTGTCAAGCATTCGCTGCCGCGACGTGAAAGTATTGGACGTCAGCGAAGGCATCCTCGTACGCTCGGAACCCTTCACCGACTGACTTCCGGTCCTCGCGCTGACGCGCGCCTGCCGGCCCCCGAAGCCAAAGGGCCCGAAGGGTAGGCGAAGCGACCGGCAAAGCCAACCAGTGTCCCAATCGGGTAATATTGGGGGCCACTTTGGGCGACAACAATGCGTACGGCGCTCCTGTTGATCGCGATCCTGGCACTTGCGGGCTGCATGACCAGGCCTGTCCCCGAAACCAGTTCGAGCCCTTCGAGCAGTCCGCCCGCATGGACGCCGCCTGCTACGCAATCCGTCCGCTTCGCCTGCGCCTCTGGGCTTCAGGACACCGTCTGCCCGGTGGACCCGGGAGCCAGGCCCGCCGCGCATGCACCCCGTGTCGCGTTCGACCCGACGCACACCGGCACGGCGGCCATCCTATACGTCGGTATCCAGGACGCGGCCGCTCCCGTCGAAGGATACCAACTGCGCCTGCTGGTCACCACGGATGGAGGAACCACGTGGAAGGACCGTCCTGGGCCTGCCCTCAACCCGCTGCCGGCTGGTGGCGCCGCGAATCCGTTCAGGGACCTGCAGACAATCTTCTCGCCGGATGGTCGCCTTGAGGCCGTCGCCGCCCCTAGCTACTCCTCGAACTCGGCTACCTATTGGTCGGAAAGCCGCGACCTCGGTCAGTCGTGGAGCGAGGCGGTGCAGATTCCCGGAGTGTACTCGCCCGGTCCCCTGTTTGCCTCCGCGACGCATCTCTGGCTGTCGGGCGTCGCGGACGACCTCGATTACACCATCGCCGCGTTGCCTTGGAACGGCACGACCTGGCACGTCGGCCTGAAGAGCAGGATGCCGGACGAACGGTGCCGGGACTTCGGCGACATCGCCATGGTCTCCGGCAAGGTCGTGGCAGCATGCGCGGTGAGCGATTTCAGGCCAGGCACGGTTTCCTACAGCACGACGAGTGCGATCGCCCTCGTCGAGATCGTCCCCGAAAACATGACGTACCACGAGGTCGGACGCATGGAAGAGGACGTCTGCTTCAATCCCATGAGCCTTGTCCCGCTTCCGGATGGGCGGCTCTTCGTGCAGGTGCAATGTGAACGCGACGTCGGCAAACCGATCCTTGCATTCACGATGCTCGCGTGGCTTGTGGACTTGGACAAGGGAAATTGGTCGGTCGTGAAGGGGCCGCTCGGCGGCACTCCTGCGTTCGACGCATCGGACGGCGTCTTCTGGACGACGTCCGCCGGGGACGGCCAAGGCCTACTGCACTCGCTGTGCTGGTGCATTTTCAAGGATGACCTGCAAAACGTCCGGCACGAGTCCACGCTCTACTCCGCCTGGAACCCTGCCAACGACACCGTGGTGTACTCCGCCCGGCTTACAGACCGGGTCTGGGTGGGCGACGATCCAGCCGGCGTCTCGCCACTGCCACGCGTCTACTTCACGAGTGCGTACGTGTTGGCGCGGGACGGATACATGTGGGATGGCTCGCTTGCCGTCCAAGGCGACGACATGATCATTGCGTGGAACACGGACACCGGCATCGCGGTGCAGCAAGCGCATCTCGGGCCGTGACCTACATTTCGCGCAGCCTTTCAATCCTCTTCTGGATCGGCGGGTGCGTGGACCACGGCGACTCGTGCAGGCCCCGGCGGAACGGGTTGTCGAGATAGAGGCTCGCCACGGTGCGGTCGCCGTGGCCGGGCTGCGGCTGGGTGCCCGCGATCTTCTCCAAGGCGCGGCGCAGGCCTTCCGGGTTGCGGGTTAGTTGGACGCCCGACGCGTCGGCCAGGTACTCACGGCGGCGGCTGATGGCGAAATAGACGAGGCGGCTCAGGATAGGGGCGAGGATCACGAAGGCGATGGCGATGACGACGAGGACGATGTTGCCGCCCCCACCTTCGCCGCGGCCGCGGCGGGAGCCGCCCCAGAAGACGGACCGGATCACCATCTCGCCCACCATGGCGATGAGGCCGATGAGGGCGATGGCGTACGTCGTGACACGGATGTCGTAGTTGCGGATGTGGCTCATCTCGTGGCCGATGACACCTTGCAGCTCCTCCTGGTCGAGGGCACGGAGGGCGCCGGTCGTGACACAGACGATGGACTCCTTCGGGTCCTTGCCCGTCGCGAAGGCGTTGATGTCGTCGTCCTCCTGGATGTACACCTTGGGGAGCGGGAGGCCCGAGGCGATGGCCATCTCCTCGACGCGCATCATGAGGAGCCGCTCCTCGCGCACGTTCGGGTTCGCGGGCCGCGCGCGGGCGGAGGCGAGGATGGCGGGGATGCTGAACGAACTGGCCATCCAGAGGTAGAACAGGCCGAAGACCAAGGCGAAACCCGCCGTCACCCACGGTGTCACGTGCAGGATGACGCCCACCGCGAAGACGATGGCGAAGAGGATCAGGAACAGCACGACGAAGAGGCGCGTCGTGACGGCCTTGTTGTGCCGGATCTGGTCCTCCAGCATGCGCTCCGCCATGTCAGGCAAACGAGACGCGGGGGACGGCCTTCGAGGCCTCGGGGACCTGCAGCATCGTCTTCTTCTGGCGGGCGCCGGCCACGACGCTTCCGGGGAACTGCTGGATCGCGTTGTTGTACTGGAGGACGGCGTCGTTGTAGTGCTGGCGCGCGAAGGCCACGTTGTTCTCCGTGTGGCTGAGCTCGTCCTGCAGTTGCAGGAAGTTCTCGTTGGCCTTCAGTTGCGGGTAGGCCTCGGCGACGGCGAAGAGCTTGCCCAGGGCCTGGGTGAGCATGTTGTCGGCCGCCATCTTGGCGTCGGGCGACGAAGCGCCCATCATGCGGGCGCGGGCGTCCGACACGGCGGCGAACACGCCCTTCTCATGGGCGGCGTAGCCCTTCACGGTCTCGACGAGGTTGGGGATGAGTTCGCCCCGGCGCTGCAGTTGCACGTCGATCTGCGCCCACGAGTTGTCGATCGTGTTCTCGTAGCGGATGAACGAGTTGCGCTTCCCGATGAAGTAGAAGACGAAGATCAAGGCGAGCGCTGCGACGCCGAGTCCGAGCCAGAGACCGAGAGCCATGGGCGGTTCCCTGATGTGTGCGTCCTGATTTTAAAATCGACCCCGTGGGACGCCTGGAGCCGCTAGGAGCCGCGCCACGTGGCGTCGCGTCACGCAGCGCCGGCGCCGTGCGCGCCCGGCACCACGATCACGGGCACCGTGCTCCTTTCCAGGACGGTCTGCGCAACGGACCCAAGCATCGCCTTGCCGAGGCCACCGCGCCCATGCGAGCCCACCACGATGGCACGGGCGTGTATCCGCTCCGCCTCGCGCACGAGCACGATGGCGGCCGGGCCGGGCCTCGTGACGAGCCATGCCGGGACGCCGGCCGAGCGTACCCGTTCCAACCACGATTCCGGCGTCTGCGGCGCCGAGGCCGTCACGTCGGCCGACTCGTTGCGGGGCGGGTCGAAGGCAGGGTGCTGCAGGTCGAGGCCCGGCGCGCCCAACGGAGTGAGGGCGTGCACGAGCTCGATCGAGGCCTTCCAGTCCTTGGCCGTCTTGATGGCGGCCTCCAGGGCGCGCTCGCTTGCAGGCGAGAAATCGACGCCGACCACGATGGCGGGAAGAGAGTCCATGCCCGTCGTCTGTTCCCGCCAGCTCATAGGGACGGTTTTGGCGGCAAGCGGCGGCTTGCGGCCGCCTGCCTAAGGCACGCGCCGGCGGCCGCCCCGCAGGACTTCCAGTTGCGCGAGTGTCTGCTTCAGCAGGCCCTTCGGCATGGGTTGCGGGATGTAGGCGAAGGCGCCGAGGGAGAGGGCCTGCACGACGTTGGGGTCGTCGCGGGGGAGCATGGTGCAGAGCACGACGGGACGGGCTGGCTTCGTCTGCAGGAGCTTCGCCATCGTGGCGACGTCGCGCGTGTCGTGGCCGAAGACGAGGCCGATGAAGACCGCATCCGGCGACCACTCGGCGTCGATGCGCAGTCCGTCCGGTCCCCATTCGGCTTCCGCCACAGCGGCGCCGGGCTCGTGCGCGGCCAGTTCCTTGCGGAGCGCAGCTCGGATCGCAGGGATGCCGTGCACGACCAGGAACTTCGCCATGCCTGGTCAAGGTGCCGGACCTGCAAGAACCCATCTGCCGCGCCCCCGTCCGTGGACGGGCCTGCTGCTTCAATCCCGCTTGAAGTCCGCTTCCGGCGGTGCGCCGGGGGCCTTGTGCTGGACCGTGCCCCGCTCGTGCAGTTTCCGTCGCACGATGTTGACCAATCCGCCGGCGTCGAGGATCTCGATGGCTTTGGCGGAGAGCGGGATGCCTTTCGTCTCGGTGCCCTTCGTCTCGTTGCGGACGATTCCGTCCTCCAAGTCCACGGAGACCTGGTCGCCGTCGCGCACGAAATCCTTCGCCATGTCCGGGCATTCCATCACGGGGAGGCCGACATTGATGGCGTTGCGGTAGAAGATGCGGGCGAAGCTGCGGGCGATGACGACCGGGATGCCGGCGCCCAGCATGGAGAGGGGCGCGTGCTCGCGGCTGGACCCGCAGCCGAGGTTGTCGCCGGCGACGAGGATGTCCCCCGCCTTCACCTGCTTCGGGAAGTCGGCGCGCCAGCCTTCGAGGATGTGTTCGGACAGGCCTTTGGGGTCGATGATGGTGAGGTACTTGCCCGGTGTTATCATGTCCGTGTCCACCGAGTCGGGCAGCGCCCAGGCGCGGCCCCTGAACGCGGTCTTGAAGTGCAGTTCCTGCGCCATCGCGGCTGCGAGGTTGGCCCCGGATAAGGAGATGGCGGCAACCTGGCGACATGGTGGCATGCCGCGGTGCCATGGGCCAATACCTTCTTGCCGTGAGACATTTCGACGTGCCTCGCGTCCACGCCGCCCGCTCCCGCACGACGCACCGGCCGGCGCGCCGCCGCCCCAACCCCAATTGTCCGACTTGCCGCGGCACGGGCATCTTCGTCTCCATCGGCAAGGCGCACGAGATCCCCCTCCGGTGCCCACGCTGCATGGGGCCTCCCAGCGTCCACACCGTGCCCGTCGTCAAGATGCCGGCGCTGCCGCCGGAAGCGACGCAGATCCCGTAGCGGATCCGACATTTCCGTCGCGAGTCAAGGAAGGTCGCATCGGCGGGGACTCGTTTCAGTCTCCTTTGGTATGCTCATCGGCTCCATGCATTGCCTGACGACCTCGTCGTCGCAGAGGTTCAGAAAAGTACGCACGTTCGCTCACCTCCCCGCGAAGAAGGTCGTCGTCCACGTCGTGGAGCCGACGAGCATACCAACGGTGCAGCTCCCCGCCCGCCGTCACCTAAATGGTCCCGCCGGAGCACGAGGCCGCGCGTGCGCAGCGGCTCCTCCATTCCGCGGACGGCGTCGGCGATGGCCTCGTCGCGCGTCCGCCTCTAGGTGGCGCAATCGTCCTGGGCCACAGGCGATCCATCCCCCCTCGTCGGAGGAGGACGGCCATCGCGGCACAATCGGGTTCCCGGATCCAGCAATTTATTCCTCCAATATTCTCTGCAAGACAATCCTCAGCCCCGCGCCCGTTGGCCCCTTGGCGAAATAATCCATGCCGCCGGTCCAGGCCTTGCTTGCGATGTCGAGGTGCGCCCACTTGGTGTCTTTGGCGAAGTGCTTGAGGAAACTGCCGCCGATGGATGTGCCGGCGCGGATGGTGAGGCTGATGTTGGCGAGGTCGGCGTACGTGCCCTTGTTCGCCTCGTCGTACTCCTCGCCCTGCGGCAGGTGCCAGGCCTTGTCGCCGGCGGCGGCGGCGGTGGCGGTGATGCTTTTGGCGAAGGCGTCCTGGTTCGACATGACGGCGACATAGGTGGGGCCAAGGGCGACGTCGCAGGCCCCTGTGAGGGTCGCCATGTCGATGATCCAGTCCGGCTCGTAGGTGCGGGCGTGCGCGATGGCGTCGGCGAGGATGAGGCGGCCTTCGGCGTCCGTGTTGAGGACCTCGATGGTCGTGCCGTCCTTGGCCGTCACGATATGCGCATGATGGTTTTGGGCTATGGCTTCGCTCCTATAGCGATACTTTTTGGAGTCGAATGCCACGCCACACAACCCGCTCAGGGTTGCTTCGATCC
>JBHEMF010000010.1:13920-14153 GCA_046352665.1 Thermoplasmatota archaeon | reverse complement strand
CCTGGGGGGTGGTGGCCCGCAGGGTGAGGTCGGGGGTCGCGGCGAAGGCGGAATCGACGGCGTCGTGGTATTCGTGCAGCGGAAGCTGGAGGATGCCGCCGGGCAGGAGCCGGGGTGGGTCGCGGGCCTCGGGGGTGTCGGGGCGCATGCCAGTGAGGGCGAGTTCCAGCACGAGGGCGCTCCGTGGGTGGTACGGGACCACGTCGGCCGCGGGTGTCGGCGCCACGGGCAGG